>NZ_CAWQTY010000178.1:0-129790 GCF_963897815.1 Xenorhabdus sp. Sc-CR9 | reverse complement strand
GGACGTTATCAGTCCGTCACTTATCCCTAACAACAATAATCATCATTAACGTTATCAGCCCATGAGGCTGTTAACGCTTTTCTTAAGCGCCTGACCGGGGAAGCCAAAACACCTTCCCGGTATCGGGCGGGTGTTTTCTTTCATTGACATAAAATCAAGGAACAACACCATGAATCCCATTTTTTTACCGGTACTGGATGAAACCGATACCGCATTACGTGAAGAGCTGTTTACCGCTCAGGTCACCGGCCTGAGGCAATACCCGAAAGCACCATAGTCATTGCAGCCGGAAACCCTGATGATGTGCGAAGCCGCCACCGTCACGGAAGTGGTGCAGCGGCTGAAGGTGATCCATCTTCTGGGGGACTGGCCGGTGCCGGCGAGGTTATCTGTTCAGGTTTCGGGGACTTTTTTTCCGCTGACCGTCATGATTTTTGATGCACAGGACAGAAAAGTGCTCGGTGGCCGGTTTGGTGAAGAGATTATCTGGGCGCAGCCGGTCACACTGACGTCAGAACGCCTGTCACTGGAACAGCAACAGCAGCGGTTATGTCAGGCAGCGATGCTTGAGCAGAGCTGGCAGAATACTCCGGCGGCGCGTGCGTTGTGGCACAAGGTGCATTTATTGTCACTGCATGGGGTGTCCTCCTGTTATCAGCAGTGCTATGAAGTGCGGGATATTCTCCGGTATGGCGTCTCTGTCAGTGTCTTTTCTGAGGGGACGTTATGACCACGTTACGTTTAACCGTCTGGCAGGTGATTGCGGCTGCCTTGCTGAAACGGCATTTTGGCCTGAGCCTGACCGATACGGCCCTGTGTGAAACCGATACGGTGGCAGCACTGATAGCCCGCGGTGTCCGGCCTTCAGAAGCCATTAACGAACTGGTGGATAAATACGACTTAACCCGGCTGAACACGCAGGTTATCCCACGCAGTACGCCTTATCTGGATATCCACGATGAGCTGACGGTTATTTTTGACAGCGGTCTGGCTGACAGGCTATTCAGGCAGACCGGACAGTAATACTTTTTGTTCAATCTACCCATCGGGGGAACTGTGCCCTGGGTGGGCCGTTCCTCCTGTTTATTCTTATCATTCAAGTGAGGAACTTAACCATGGCAGAATGGTGCACCAATCAACTGGAAATCACCGGCAAATCCGTCTGTCTCGATGTGATGCAACAGTGGGTCTGCGGGGAAGAAGTCCCCCGTTACCGTCAGGCGGTGTTACAAAGTCTGCGCCTGTTTCTGGCAGGCTGTGCGGGGATACTGAAACCCACCAAACCACAAACCTACACCCCGTACCCGGCGCTGGTGCGTGGCACGGCCGCCCCGACGGCGCAGCATCTGGCGTTTGAGCAGTGGCTGCTGCTGTTGCAGAATAATGTGCCGCTGAATAATGACAATATCAAACGCATTGATAACCTGTACCGTCAGTCCGGTCTCAGCCTGATGCACTGGGACAAGGTGCCGGAAGCGGCGCGTGACATTATCGCCCGTCTGCTGACCCGCCAGTATACCGACTGGTTTGGTATGGTGGGCTGGTCTGACACGCCGGATATCGGCGCCTGCTGGGATAAACTGAATGCATATCCGCAAGCGGCCCAGCCCTGCGATATGCTGATGATGATGGCAACGAATCTGGCTACCGAAATCAACGGCAACAGTGGCTTACTGAAAGGCATTCCCACGACGGCGCAGTTTTATGAGGAACAATACGGGCTGGAATGGCCGTTTGGTCACCATGTCCGCTGGGAACGCCGGAATGTCAGCAGTTTAACCGTGCGTTTTGATTCTCCCTGGGCACCGCCTTCGGCCGAGTTGATGGGCGAGCTGTCCGCGATGTTTGACTGTGAAATCCGCCACTGGTACAGCGACGCATCAGGCCAGCTCAAAGGCTACGATTGCTATGACCAGGGTGAGCACGTGGACAGCGGTCACGGGCAGTCAGGACGGGAAAACCGGCCGGCACTCTATCTGGTCACCGGTGAGCAGGCGGAAACGGCACTGGCCCTGCCGGCTATCGCGGTCGGGCAATAGCCCTTCGTTTAACGCAGTATCCATTTATTTTTACATCAACCGAAAGGGGAAACTATTCCCTTTTCGGGGCGTGTTTTCCTTTTTTCGCTTTTTGTTCAGCAAGGAAAACACGCAATGGCATCCCGAACCGATTATCAGAAAGAGTTTATTTCACTGTTTAAACAAACGGCCCGTTATCAGACCCGTTATCAGGTCTTCCGGGATTTTTGCAACTGTGCCATGGCGGCGATCCACAATAAGCACTGTTTCAGTGAGGAGCTGGAGCAGTATTATCTGAAAACCATTAACAAGTACGAACGGGCCGATGTTGACCGGATCGTACAGTTGTTTTCCCATGTGGTGCTCGGACTGGTGCAGGAACCCGGTGATTTTCTCGGCAGTGTGTTTATGCGGCTGGAACTGGGGGATAAAGCCCTTAACCAGTTTTTTACTCCCTGGAGTGTGGCCAGAATGATGGCACAGATGCAGTTGCAGGATGTGTCATTACAATTGCAGCAGAAACCGTTTGTCACATTCTACGAACCGGCCTGCGGTGCAGGCTGTATGACTCTGGCTGCCGCTGAAGAGCTAAGAGAGCAGGGGCATGATCCGTTGTGCAGCCTGTGGGTTCACGCGGTTGACATTGACCCGCTGGCGGCGGTGATGGCCTATATCCAGTTCTCGCTGACCGGTATTCCGGCCGCCGTCACCATCGGCAATGCCCTGCATGATGGCGGTGACAAGCGAACCCGTTACACGCCCGCGCATTATCTGGGCAACTGGTCTCAGCGTTTGCGGGCGGCGGAGCTTATCGCCGCCTGAACGCATTTTTTCAACGAAAATATTATGACTATTGCGCCTTTCGGGGCGTTTTTTTTATTTTTAAGTTGAGTTAATACAAATGGTTATAGTGATAATTAATCTGAATCGGTAAGTCAGTCAGGGGATGAACCGGGTCAGTTTAATTTTCATTTCCGCAAAAAGAGTTGTTCCTTGTTTCCGGCCGGGATTCACCGACACTGAGCCAAATCTGAACCGAAAAGAGGAAAACCATGCTTCAGCGTTTTAAATCCCGTTTTACCCGTGACCTTTCCCCGTCACAAAAAGCGCCCGGGCTAGCGCCTGAAAGAGTACGCGGTGCCGGAGGTTATTTTCGTCCACAGTCTGCAGAGGTGCTGCTGGCAACTTCAGAGCGTGGCCAGTATCTCCGGCAACTGTGGGAAAACAGTGCGCTGCCCGCTGGGTTGTATCAGCAATTCTATCTGGATCCGCTCCGGCAATTATGCGCCCGTGTGCAGCATGTTCCCGCGACACAAGAGGGCGTCTGGTCTTATCGCGGCGGATTTATCGATCTGACCCTGCAATTTACTGCCTGTGCCGTACGGCTGGCAAAAGGGCATATGTTGCCTCCGGGGGTGGCGCCGGAAACACAGGCCGCACAAAGTCTGCTGTGGCAGGCGGTAGTATTCTGGGTCGCGCTGTTTTACCACCTGCCGCTGTTGCGGCAACTGGAAGGGGAACTGGAAGACGGGCATCACTGGCAGCCGGGATTGTGGATACCTGAACGTCGTTTCCGCTTCCGGTTTCAGGCACCGCGGCCTGAGTTGCCAATCCTTTATAAAACGTTGCTGGCTGCCCGTTTGTTACCGGAGGAAGCGGTGACCTGGTTGTCTTTAGTGCCCGGTGCGTGGCAGTGCCTGATGTTGCATCTTGGCGGACATCCGTCTTCTGTCCCGTTGACGGACTCACTGCTTCAGTCTGCCGCTGAGCAGGTGCAGTCACCGCTGCTGAATCCCGTTGAATCTGCTAAACCGGCTACCGATACCAGGCTGTCATCATCAGAACCCGATCCGGTTATTCCGCCTGTCACACCGGGAACAGCCCCTGCGCCCGACACCACCGAGGATACCCGGAGATTACTGTCATTGTTTCAGGCAGAGGAATGAAATTCTGATGAGAAATAATACAAATGGTAACGATAACGATTCGAAATTGTCCGAACGCACCGCATCAGCGCCGGAAGGCCTTGTTTCTGCAATGTACAAAAGGTCATTATATGAAAAATGAAATAATTCAACGTGTTAATTAATATTTCAGTTTATTAACGGGACATTTCTGTACCGGGACACAATATTACACACTAAGGAAACAACAATATGTTAAATAATGAGGAAAAAATGGGCTGGGATGCGTTACTGGACGAGTATTTTTTTTCACGGATGTTACGGCCGGCCACCGAATGGAGTTATCGCAAGGTGGTGCGGGTCTTTATCCGGTATCTGGGGGAAACGGGGTTGCCAGAGAGCGTGACTCACCGGGATGTCCTGCGCTGGCGGCGTCATCTGCTGATGGAAAAAAATCAGTCCGGCTATACGTGGAACAATAAGGTGGCGCACCTGCGGGCCATTTTTAATTTCGGGATGGAAAGAAAACTGTTGTCACACCCCAAAAATCCGTTTAATGACGCGGCAGTCAAAAAAGAGAAGAAACAAAAGAAAACCCTGAGTAAGGCGCAGATAACCGGGATTTACCTGCGGATGCAGCAGTATGAAGAGGAAGAACGTTTACAGACCGCCCCGCGGGGAGGACGCTGTGCCTTATACCCGACGGGGTACTGGCTGACCGTACTGGATACCTTCCGGCTGACGGGCATGCGCCTGAACCAGCTGTTGCATCTGCGGTTACGGGATATTAATCTGGACAACAGTTACATTGAGTTGCGTGTGGAAGGCAGTAAAAACCACAGTGAGTGGCGGGTGCCGATGATCCCGCAGCTGAAACCCCGGCTGGCGCAGTTGGTTGAACAGGCAAAAGCCTGTGGCGCGAAAGAGGATGATCCGCTGTTTGATTTAACCCGCCTGCGTTTTTGTCATCACGGACGCCATGTCAGTCACCAGTATCATCATGACAGAGAAAAGCAACATCTCCGTTCTTTCTTTAACCGCCTGTCTAAAGAATGTGGTTTTGCTGTCTCCCCCCACCGCTTCCGTCATACGCTGGCGACAGAGCTGATGAAAGCCCCTGACCGCAATTTGCAGCTGGTCAGGTGTTTGCTGGGACACCGCAGTGTGGCGACCACGATGGAGTATATTGATATCGATATGGACATCGCGGGTAAAACCCTGGCGAATGAACTGGCGTTTTATCTGGATCTTGCTGTGTAATCTGTTAACGTGATGTAAAAAAACAGGGCAAGATATCAGCGGGATTGCCCTGATTGTGTCACTGGATTATGGGATGGTTTGGAGGGGGAGACACAAAACGAAGAAACCGGGAAGTGTGCTCAAAGAGCAATTCTGACCATCACCTGACTTGACATCAGAATCAATTACTGAAATCATTACTTTCAACGCAAAAAGGTGAGCACAAACTGTGTTCACCTGACTTCGTATAGAGTGGCTGTTTTTAGTTTATTAACTTACGCAAAGTAATATATTATATTCATTAACATTTGCTTAACAGCACTTATTTCTGACTCACGTGTTAAGTTCTTGATATCACTTCAACAAATGAGTTTTAAAATTGGTGCCCGGACTCGGAATCGAACCAAGGACACGGGGATTTTCAATCCCCTCGTAAGTTAATAAAATGTAAAGCCCTGCTAATTTGACAATTTGTACACTTAACTAATTGAATTTATTGAGTGTACAAGATGATAATTCTTCCCATAATTTCCCCCAAAGGGGGCGAAGGCAAATCAACCCACGCGGCTAATCTGGCCGGCTTTTTTGCCGATGCCGGTTTTCGCGTTCTCCTGATTGATGCGGATTATTCGCAACCCACGGCCAGCAGTATTTTTCCCCTGCACTACGAAGCCCCCGCCGGGCTGTACGAATTGCTGATGCAGACGGTGGATCTGAACCAGTCAGAGCAGATCATTTCCCGTTCGGTCATCAACAATCTGGATATCCTGATCTCTAACGATCCCGATGAGCTCCTGCCGACCGCGATGCTGCATGCCCCCGACGGGCGTTTACGTCTGCGTAATATTCTGCAACATCCCCTCTTCAGTCAGTACGATATTATTTTCATTGATTCCAAAGGAGCGACCGGCGTCATGAGCGAGCTGGTTGTGCTGGCGGCCACGCAGGATGTACTGGGGGTGATCAAGCCCATTTTACCCGACGTCCGCGAGTTCCTGCGCGGCACCCTGCGGATGCTGACCCGGCTCCGGCCTTTTGAACACTACGGTGTCCGGCTGCCGGCCATTCAGATACTGGTCAACGGGATCGAAGGCACCAATCTTGACCGGGATACACTGAGTGAACTGACCGATATTATCGATAACCGACGCTATGATGCCGCCGCACTGGGTGGCCGGCAGGTTTACCGGTTACTGGACACCCGGATAGATCTGCTGGATATCTACAAACTGGGGCATGTCCGTGCCCAACCTGTGCATCGTCTTGAATATAAAACGGCCCGTAAAAGCCCGGCGGCGGCGCACACCCTGCACGCCCTCGCCTGTGAGCTGGTGCCCTTATGGGCGGAGAAGTTCGATGCCGTATTGGTCGAACAACCGACAGGAGACGCACAATGAATGTTATCTGGCGGGCGGTCTGCTTTCGTTATGAACGTGTTGAATTACTGTTCAGTGATGATGAGTGGTTTGTGTTTGTCGATGCGCCGGATCGGGAAACGGCGCAGGCGAAACTTCAGATCCTGTTACCGGCAGTGCTCGGCGTGTCTGCGGATGAGGTCGAGCACTTTTATCCCCGCAATGAAGCGGAACTGCGCCGGCAGGCGATGTGCCCTGATGCATCGCCGGATTTGGCGTTGCTGGAATGTGGCTGGGAAAATGACCAGCCGCAGTATCTGACCCGTGAAGAGGTGCTGTTCTGGGTCTCTTCGCCGCATCTGCAACAGCGTTTAATCGCGGCCCTGAATGCGGTCAGTCAGGAGGTTGCCGATGGACATGGCGCATGATCATTTAAAGATCATCAGTGACGAAGTGCCCTGCTACGCGTATGCCGAAGTAGGGGTACTGGGCGGTCTGATACTGGAAAATGATCGCTGGGACAGCGTGGTGCTGTTACTGGTGGCTGATGATTTTTACTTTCCGGCCCACCGGATCCTGTTTCAGGCCATCGCGGAACTGAGTGAACAAAACTGCCCGTTCGACCTGATCACCCTGACCGACATACTGACCCAGCGCGGGCACATCGACCGGGCCGGCGGGTTTGCCTATGTGGCAGAAGTGAGTAAGAACACCCCGAGCGCGGCCAATATTGAGGAATACGCCCGTATTGTGGCGGAAAAAAGCCGGTTACGTCAGTTAATGGCACTGGGGCACGCCCTCAGTGCGGATGTCCTTCAGCCGAACAGCCAGTCAGATACGCTGATTGCGCAGGCGGAAAGCCGGCTGTTTACGCTGGCGGAAAAAGGCACGACCCGGCAGCAGCAGGAAATGACCCTGTTGCAGGGGGCGGAAAGTCTCATCACCCATCTGGAGCGCATACAGGGCAGTAACGGCATTACCGGGACGGCCACCGGATTTCAGCTTCTCGATGAGAAAACCTGTGGCTTGCAGGCGGGGGACCTGATCCTGCTGGCCGCCCGCCCTTCCATGGGAAAAACCGCACTGGGACTGGCCTGTTGCCTTGGTGCCCTGCGGCAACGGGAGGAGGCCGTGGTGCAGATTTTCAGTCTGGAAATGTCAACGGCCCAGCTGATGTTGCGGCTTACCGCCATGGAAGGCGGGGTGTCTCTGAGCGCCCTGCGCAACGGGATACTGGATGATGAACAGTGGAGCCGCATCAGCCAGAGCCTGGCGCAGTTCTCCCGCTGGGATCAACGGCTGATTATTGATGATTGCAGTCACCAGACACCCGCATTACTGCGGGCCCGTGCCCGCCGCTATACCCGCAAATACGGTCAGCCCGCCCTGATTATGGTGGATTATCTTCAGCTGATGAGTGCGCCCGGACAGGAAAACCGGACACAGGAGATTGCCGATATTTCCCGCAGCCTGAAAGCGCTGGGCAAAGAGCTGGGCTGCCCGGTGCTGGCACTGTCCCAGCTTAACCGGCAGCTTGAAAACCGTTCTGATAAACGCCCCAATAACGGCGATTTACGGGACTCCGGCTCGCTGGAGCAGGATGCCGACCTGATATTGCACCTTTACCGTGATGAAATCTATCACCCGGAGTCTCCGGATGCAGGGATAGCCGAAATCATTATCGGCAAGCAGCGACAGGGACCGACCGGCACGGTACGGGTGCGTTTTGACGGGCAATATACGCGCTTTTCAGACTTATCAGCAGGCCACTCTGGTGGCGGGAATTAAATGATGACACGGCAAAATCTCAGTCTGGGCAGTGCCCTGTTACAACAAGGCCGACAGGCCGTCGCCACTCTCAATGACAACCCGCCAATGGCCGAAATGCCGATGGTCCTGACGCTGGATCAACTGCGCCCCAATCCGGATAACCCCCGTACCGGGCGGAATCCGCGTTACGACGATATCAAAGCCTCCATTCAGGCGCGCGGGCTGGATACGGTGCCGAAAGTGACCCGGGATCCGCAGGGTGAGGATGTCTATATTTTCAGCGATGGCGGCAACACCCGCTATCAGGTTTTATCTGAACTGTGGCAGGAAACCGGCGATGCGCGTTTCTACCGCATTCACTGCCTGTTTAAACCATGGCCGGGCCGGTTGCAGTGTGTCATCGGGCATCTGGCAGAAAATGAACTGCGCGGGGAACTCAGCTTTATTGAAAAGGCACTGGGGGTTCATAAAGCCCGAAGTATTTATGAAGAACAGCAACAGCGAAAAATCCCCATGCGGGAGCTGGCCACCCTGCTGAGTCAGGCGGGATTTCCGGTGAGTGCCAGTCATATCAGCCGGATGGAAGATACCGTGGAATACCTGTATCCGTGGATCCCCAACCTGCTGGGATCGGGGCTGGGGGTTGCACCTGTCCGGACGTTGCTGGCTTTGCGGCAGGATGCGGAGGCTGTCTGGCTGCAACATGTTGTCAGTGCAACATCAGAGCCTGCCTGTTCCTTTGGCGCGATTTTTGGTGCCTGCTGTCGCAAATTTGACGCGCCGGAAACCTGGTCACCGGACATGTTCCGGGATGAACTGATTGGCGATTTATTACAGGCACTGCCGCACCCGCAGCTGAATTATGACCGCTGGATACTGGAACTCGATCCGAAGGAAAGTAACCGCCGGCAACTTTTTGGCGAACAGTCCACGGCGGTTGATGGTGTGCCCGTGCCGGAAGATGCGGAAACGAAAAGAACGGATATACCTGAAACGGATCGGATTCAGTCGCCAGACAGGGGATCGCATCCGCAAATAAGGGTTCAGCCTGTTACGGAGGCGGTGTCGGCATCGGAGACAACGCCCGCGCCGGTCGATAACACCCCCGTCCCGTCCTGCCGGAACACGCCGGTGATTCCGCCTTATCAACCGGCTGACCGGCCTGAACCGGCTCGCCCTGAAGCCGACAATCTGTCTTTTGCTCACACTGGTCTGGAGCCGGTCAGTTCGGTCTGGGACATTTCCCCGATGCAGGATGATATCGATCACCTGCAAAACATGGTATTTCGCCTCGCCTTTGAACTGGCAGAAACCCAGCAATGTGAAAATGCGGTGATGCCGGCATCGGATGTCCAGTCGGTGGGATACCGGCTGGCTGAACCGCTGTCTGCTCAGCCTTTTGCCCTGCTGCTTTTGTCCCTGAGCGGTGAAATGCCACTGACAGCTGCCCCCCTGACACTGACCGACCTGTTACTGGGGAGCACTTTGCCGGACGGTTTTCCCTTACTGGATGACAGCCAGACGGTGAAGTTTTTGCGTCTGATACGCCTTATCCGCCGCCTGCGCGAGCTTCAGCGCAGGATGTCACCTGACAGTCCTGAGGGGCCATGATGCGCGTTTTCCGAATATATTCCTGTCGTTCTGACGGGCCTGATAGTGGGAGGAAGTGTATGAATCATTTATCGCAAGCCACCAATAACCTGCTGATGCAGATGGTGATGGATTTAAAGAACGGCTATATCCGCCGGTGTGAATCACTGGGGATGACCCCGACGGAAATGCAGATGTTGCAGAGCCTGACTATTGAGGATTTGCACTATTTAGGCAACAGCCCGGTATCGGTGCTGACGGTGCATATCCACCACAGCAACCTGGCCCGTATCCTGCAACAGGCCCGGATTGAACAGCAGCGGATGCAGCGCATTGACCGGGCGCTGATGCTGGGCGGTTCGATTGAAATGATGCGGTATTTCTTCGGGTTATCCAGTCTGGAAATCGCAGCGCGCCGGCGGATTGCCGGTATTGCGGTGCGTGCCGGACGGGGGCTGGTGCTGAGCGAAGCCGAAAACCGCGAGTTATGGCAATGCTGGCAGGGCGCGGAGATTGCACAGGCTGACAGTGCTGAGGGACTGGATATGATGATGGATGTAGCAGAGCGTAATGACGTGTCATTAACGTCCGTCTGGAACGCGGTACGGGAATGGTATCCCGCCGGGTCAGCGGACACGGGCCCCGCCGTTCGTGAGGGAGCATAAGATGGTGCAGAAAATGGCGATGTCAGGACGATTAAGGGAACTCATCCCAGGGCTGGGGCTGTATGTCCCGCCGCGGGTGCCGGTGCTGTACTGCCAGAAAGCCTGCCATCAGGTGCGGCGATTCCGGCGGGGCGAGCGGAATTACATCCGGCTGAAAGAAAAGGGCACCGGTTACCTGAAAATCAATATCAGCCTGTCATGGCGGTTGTTAAGCCGTGATGCCGGTCAGCATTGGGAACTGATGCACCACGAGCGCTACAACAATGAAATCCGTAAAACCTGACATCTGAAGTGTTGTCATTCTGCATCCGGTCGCGAAGTGACGGCCGGGTGCAGCCCTGAGAATATTTTTTGACGTATTAACCCCGGAGATAAGCAAAACCATGGCCCTGCCCGCAGACAGTTTAATTGCCCATACGATTGATAAAATGAAAAACCGGCTGGCCGCGCGGGCAGACGACGATGTTTCACAACTGCGCAGTGGTCTGCTGTTTATGGGCAACATTCAGGATGCCTATCCCCGGTGTTTGTTGCTGGATAATCGTTTGTCCCCGCTGGATAAAACCGGCTGGATGATGATACGCCTTTATGCGCAGCAAAATGAGGGCGCGGTTTTTCCCAGTTACGATGAATTGCAGGTGTTGCTGGCGTCACCCTATAAAGGAAAAGCGTCCCGTGAAACCGTCAGCCGGGTGTTACTGATGCTGCGAATAACCGGCTGGCTGAGTCTGTGCAAACGGATCCGTGATGACAACGGGCGGGTCAGGGGCAATATCTATGCTCAGCACGATGAACCGCTGACCTGCCGCGATGCGGAAACCTTCGATCCCGGCTGGCTGGAGACGGTTTCTGAAGCCTGTCGCAGTAAAAACAGAACCCTCAGCCAGACCGCCCGGGATGTCCTGACGGAAATCAAAGCTGACCCGCAGATGCGCCATCGCCACAGTCATATCCGTTTGCTGGAAGCAAGGCTGGGGGCCGCACAGACGCCGCAGCAGGCGGTGATGCGTCAGACCCTGAAAACAGCGTCATCCGATGCTGACATTCAGACCGGACGCCGTCAGCCGGTACCGGGTTCGGCTGCCGGACTCAGTCAGCAGGCCCCCTCAGAGACACCGAATTCGGAAACCGAACTCAGTCTTAAATCAACGGCTTATAGTCAAACCACTAAACCGAACTGTTATGTACGTTCTTTCACACAGAGTGTGAATAAAAAAACATACGTAGAACCGCAATCTGCTCTTTTGCTTCCTGAAGAGCTGTGCCGGCAACTGGAGTCGGACGATGTGACCATGCTGACCAGTCAGTTACAGGCGCTGCCTGCTGAACAGGCGCAAACGGTACTGCGCAGTCTGGATAACGCCCTGCGGACAGGCAGCATCGGCAATCCGGTGGGCTGGCTGCTGACCGTCATGAAACGGGCACGGGAAGGGAAATTATTTGTGCAGCCGGGGCAGACCGGTGTTCCCGCCACGGTGGCAGCCCCCGCAAGACGACCGACTGAGCCTGAACAGCCGGTTTCACGTCCGGTGCAACCCGCTTCACCGGCACATGTCCGCAACGTGGTGAGCGAGATCCGACAGCAGATGAATCTGGCGAAATACTACCAGAAGTAGTGTGTATGAAAAATGCACTGTGTTGGAGGGTCCAACACAGCTTAAAAATCATACTGTGTTGGAGGGTCCAACAAAGTGTAAAAAACATACAATATTAACAGGTTCAACAGGTTGGGTAAAAAACTGGCTTTGAAGGGAATAAAAATGTGAATGTTATCTGTTTACATCAGAGCGTTATCAGCATTGCATATCTTCAAGGTAATCCTACGAAGCCAACAGGGAGATTACGTGGAATGTATTCTCTCCATAACACTGCCCCACTTTCCTCCCAGGGGGGAATAGTAGGCGCCAGATTTTTCCAAAACTGTATCTTTCTTTTGACTTGAGGGTGCTCCTTATTTCTGAAGATCCACCTTAATTCACTTGCTGTTACATTTGATTCAGCTCCTGGGTATTCCCTTTTCTTCACGACATATTCCATGTTTATACCATCAAGTATGAAATGAATATGCATATCTTCGGTCAGATTATTATTCCCTGTGGTTATCCATGATAATGAACCCTTACATTTTCTGCCTGATATGCGGGATGGATGTTCATTGGGATATGTTAATGCAGTACGGTATTTGGGGTGTTCTGATAGGTGGGAAAGAAAATTTTGAAAATAAGGGAGGTTTTGGGGCAGAGTCATATTATAAAATTGGCGTTGTCCCGTGTTTATTATATCAACCTCCCGTGGAACTACATATTGATCAACTGTTGATGCTCGTACATTGTACTGATCTAATCTTATCTCAATCTGTAATGTTCTAGCATATATCGTCCTTTGAAGTTGTAAACCATATATTAAATCACCAGGTGAAATTTTTTGGGTGAAAGGAGGCTTAAATGGCATTTGTCTTCTCCTTGTAAATTCAGGATGAAACTCAACAGATAATTAAGCCAGGTAGTATTATCCTTTAGACATGAATCCAGAATGGATCATTATCATACAATGTTGGCAGTGCCAATACTGGCTAAAAAGACACCTTTTTTGACAGTGAATAAAACCCATCATTTTTCTCTTTTTTCATAACTGGTTATCTATTGAGTCCTTGTCTCCTCTGCCCTGATAGTTTGACTGACTTATCAAGGCCAAACAGGAGTCGTTGTACATGTCTGATGCAGAAGATAAATCATCATCCCAGTCACATTTACGCGCCGGGGTATTAACCTCTTCATTAACGATTGAACTTCACACCCACTACGCCATCCGCCTCTGGGCAGGGCGTAAAAAAGAAGACGTCACCGGCCGCCGTCAATACCCGGACATTATCGGTATGCCGCAGGTCATTAAACGGGCGGGCACCATCAGTGAGGATGCGGCGGCTGACAACCCGTATGCCGACAGCTGGCTGATGAAACTGGAACAGGCTCTGGCGGCGGCCTCGGCCAGCCTTCAGCAGAGTATTGCCACCTTGCAGGAAACACTGAACGCCCTGCCGGCACAGGTGACGTTATCCGCGGTTTCCTCTGTTGAACCGCTGAATATCGGGGTCTACAGTCACTCCCCGCTGGGTTACCGCTGTGTCTGGCTGTTGGTGGGTTTCGACCAGCTGGCGATGAAAACCTTTCAGGCCTTTCATTACGGTTTTATTTCCCGTTCAGAGCGGGATGCGTTGCTGCATAACGGCAGCCGGATTATCCGCCAGATTTATGGTCTGGTGCGTTCTTACCGCCCCCTGAAGGTAACCCGTGCGGATATTGAGGAAAAAACGCCGGCCGGCCTTGAGGCCATTAAATGGCTGGGTGAACCGGCCCCCGATATTCTGTCAGGCCGGTTACGCTCTGATTTCTCACCGTTCCGGCGCACGGTGACTCAGGATACCGGGAGGGCGTGATATGCCACTGTATTTATGTGAAAAACCCTCTCAGGCCCGCGATATCGCCCGGGTACTGGGGGCGAAACAGCGCGGACAGGGATGCCTGCTGGGGCAGGGGGTGACCGTGACGTGGGCTATCGGGCATTTGCTGGAGATGGCGGCACCCGAACATTATGGTGAACAGTTCGGTCCGCCGTGGCGGATAGAGCCGCTGCCGGTATTGCCGAAGCAATGGCAATGGGCGGTGAAAAAAGAGACCGCTGACCAGTTTGCGGTGATTAAGCAGCTACTGAAACAGGCCGACGAAGTGATTATTGCCACCGATGCTGACCGGGAAGGGGAAGTAATTGCCCGGGAACTGCTGGAATTCTGCCGTTTCACCGGGCCTGTCAGGCGGCTGTGGCTGTCCGCACTGGATGAAACCAGTATCCGGCAGGCACTGGCAACGCTGTTACCGGGGGAGCACACCGAGTCACTCTGGCAGGCCGGACTGGGACGGGCACGCGCGGACTGGCTGATGGGGATCAATCTGACCCGCCTGTATACCCTGAAGGCGCAGGCGCAGGGATTCGGTGAGGTGTTGTCCATCGGGCGGGTACAGACGCCGACACTGGCACTGGTGGTAAACCGTGATAACGACATCGCCCGGTTTGAACCCCGGCCCTACTGGCAGGTGGTGGCTACATTGCAAAAAGACAATATTGGCTTTCGGGCTAAATGGCTGCCGGCACCCGATAACTGTGATGAAGAAAAACGCTGTATTCAGGAAGATATCGCTCATAGTGTGGTTCAGCGCTGTCAGCAGGCACAAGATGCTGTGGTGACTGAACTCACGCAGAAGCGGGAGAAAACCCCGCCGCCGCTCTGTTTTGATTTGGGGACACTCCAGCAGGCGGCTTCCCGTCAGTGGGGTATGGGTGCCGGTCAGGTGCTGACGATTGCCCAGTCGTTGTATGAAACCCATAAAGCGACCACTTATCCGCGCACGGATTGCGGTTATCTGCCGGTTTCAATGCGGGAGGATATTCCGGCCGTGTTCACGGCACTGACCCGCACCGATCCGGCAATGAACCCTGTTATCAGCCCGCTGGATGCCAGCACGTTTTCCCGTGTCTGGAATGACAGTCAAATCACCGCACATCATGCCATTATTCCGACCCGCCATCCCTTTGATATCACAAAACTGACGGCGGATGAACTGAGGGTTTATCAGTTGATCCGCCAGTATTATCTGGCGCAGTTTCTGCCGGTACAGGAAACGGATGTGACTGAGGTGACATTGACACTGGGCGGGCAGGTCTTTCAGGCGACAGGGCGGGTCAGTGTGGTCACGGGCTGGCAGTCGCTGTTTACCGGTGAAAAGCAGGAGCATGACAATACGGCCCTGCCGGCACTGAAAAAAGGGGAACGCTGTCCGGTAACCCGGGCAGAAGTTCAGTCCTGTCAGACGCGGCCCCCGGCCCCCTTTACCGAAGGGACGCTGATTGCGGCCATGAAAAATGCGGCGGCATTTATTCACGACCCGCAGCTTAAAAAAGTGCTGCGGGCAAGTAGCGGACTGGGCACGGAAGCGACCCGGGCGGGCATCATTGAAGGTCTGTTTAAACGTCAGTTACTGATGCGAAAAAAGAAAAATCTGCATGCAACGCAGCTGGCGCAGGAGCTGATTGCCGGGCTGCCGGATGTGCTGACGCATCCGGGCATGACCGCACTCTGGGAACAGTCACTGGACGACATTGCACAGGGGCGGGCCACACTGGCGGGTTTTATGCAGAAACAGGCACAGTGGCTGACCCACTTGGTGGAGAAGGGGAAAACACAGTCAATCCGGTTTACCCTGCCGAAAACCCCGGCGTGCCCGCGCTGTGGCGGCCCGATGCAAAAACGGACCGGGAAAACCACGCCGTTCTGGGGCTGCACCCGTTATCCGGCCTGCAAGGGATGCTGAATGCCAGCGCAGTGACCGGTTCGCGTAAAACCCGGCGGGAAAATTCACCCGGCTGAAAATAGGATTAGGGATTGAACGCACGGGCAGATGCTTTAACAATCATGCCGTTATTCACCGAAAACTCCCGTAGCCTGAAAGGGAGCGCAGGCATTGCGGTACATCTGCCCCCCTTTGAAAGCAGATATTGTCAGTTCAGTGGCAGTGAAGGTTTTTTATTCTTTATCAGGACGTCAAACGTCGTCTGATGCCCGACGGGAAAACGCATTCCCGTCAGGGAACCGGATTTTCTCCGTCATCGCTTATTTTTATTTCCATGGAGAACATCGTATGTCTGAGAACACCACCGCCTTAACCAAAAATGACTATTTCAACCTGAATATTAAAGGACTCGGCTACCTGAATAATATCCGCCATGTCAGCACCGCCAGCGGGACGTTCCTGAGCTGTGTGATCAATGCGCTGAACGGGCCGAGTGATAACCCGGTTTATGTGCGTTTTGATATCACCGTAGTCGGCAAGGAAGCGACCAGTCTGATCGGTCGTTGCCAGAAGTCCGTTGATGAGGATAAAAAAGTGTTGCTGGGTTTTACCTTAAGCAATCCGTCCACCGATATCTTTACCCTGAAACGCGGTGATCATGCCGGCGAACAGCGTGTCAGCCTGAAAGCCCGTCTGATCAAAGTGGACTGGATCAAAATCGGTCAGGAGAAAGTGTATCAGGCCGAACAATCTGACTCGATGCCGCCTCAGAACGGTATTACGCAGAAAGAATATGCCGAGAACTCGTTCTGATATTCCGCTGAACAGCCCTGAATGTTCAGGGCTGTTCGTTATTCATGACCAAAAATAAAAGGATATCGTCATGCATGTTGCACCGATTGGGGTTCTGGCTCTGCAATATTGCCATAAACAGTTACCGTTAACCGTGTTGCAAAGCCGTGCGGGGTTTTATATCGGCACGCTGGATGAGGGGATGCCCTGCTCCCGTGAGTCAGTCGAGTATTTTGCCTGCCGTGAGCAGGCCGAATTTGCCCTGAAACAGGGACAATGGACACAACGTCAGTCAGTTTAACCGATAAGGAAACAGGTATGTCTTCACGCGGGATTAACAAAGTGATTTTAGTGGGGTATCTGGGGCAGGATCCGGAAATTCGTTACCTGCCCGCCGGCGGGAGCGTGGTCACGCTGTCACTGGCGACCTCCGACAACTGGCGGGATAAACAGACCGGTGAACTCCGGGAGAAAACCGAATGGCACCGGGTCGTTATCTTCGGCAAATTAGCCGATATTGCGGCGGAATATTTGCAGCAAGGCGCACAGGTTTATATTGAAGGTCAGCTGAAAACCCGCAAATGGCAGGATAGCCAGAGGCAGGATCGCTACTCAACGGAAGTGGTGGTGAATGTGAATGGATCGATGCAGATGCTGGGCAGTCGTGGGGAGGCAAAGAACGCAACACCTCAGCAGACCGGACATAAACCGGCACAGAAGCAGTCTCCGTCTCAGGGTGCTAATCAGGAAAGAAAAAACCCGCCACCGGTACAGGAATCAATGTTACCGGAAGAGGATGAAACCGACTGGGATTCGGAAATTCCGTTCTGAGTGGTGTTTTCATCATTAACGTATTGCCCTGTTAAATGGAAACAGGGTTGGATACTGTTTTAACGTGTAACGCGAAAGTGTTATCTATCTTTATGATATAAAAGTGTTATTCAATATAAATAGCACTTTTTGCTAAAAGACGTTGACTCAGATAAGTATAATTAATCGCAAGTACACCTGCCACGCTGAGTCCCTTAATCAGGGAATGCGCAAATTGGCAGGTTTTTTTTTACCTGAATTTTGCTTTCTGTGACATTTATGACAACGACAACGCAAAAGAAGATTTATCAAAAGCGTCCGGAAGATATTTCTTTTCTGATTAATAAACTTCGGGAACGTGGCTTAATCATAAAAGAGAACAAGGCTGCGGAGCATGCACTGACATTCATCGGTTATTATCGATTACGCGGTTATTTTTATCCTTTTTATATAATGGATGCACAGCGCATCCCACAACCGACTGAGCCGAAACATTTTGTTGCAGGGACAACGTTAGAAGATATTCTTCAGCTTTATGAGTTTGACCGAAAATTACGCCTGATTATCCTCGAACAAATACAAAAAGTGGAAATCGCATTACGAACCTGTTTGTCTGAACATATGTGCGGAAAATATGGTGCTCACTGGTTTATGAACTTATCTGTGCTGAGTAATGACTACCACTATGAAAACTTTTTTGGTCAGATTAATGAGGCCAAAGAAACGTTTATTGAACATTATAAACAGAAATACCACACGCCGAAATACCCGCCTTCCTGGATGATCACCGAAACACTGAGCTTTGGTTCATGGTCAAAAATATATAAATCGTTACTGCATGTGGATCAGAAAGCAATTGCCCATAAATTTAATGTGAAAAGTTATGAAGTCATGGCGTCGTGGTTTCATACATTAAGCCATATTCGCAATCTTTGTGCGCATCATAATCGAATCTGGAATCGATCCTTCCGGGCATTCCCGCCGAAAAAAGGGCGTGAATTAGAACAACATATTATTAATCCAACAACGCTTTACAGTCGGTTGGCTATTCTGAAATACCTTTCCGCTCAGGTGTCTTATCATAATGGTTTAAAAACACAGTTAATGGCATTAATGAAAGAAAAACCGGGTTGTGTCAACTGGGAAGCAATGGGATTTATTAATAACTGGGATTGCACAGCACTCTGGCAATAAAATACAGGTTATTGTGAAAAAGAACCTTTCAGACAACATTCAGGGTTAAACGGAATGCCGGTCACTCAGATAAGCGATTTTACGTGTTAAACTTACATGTTCGATTATTGAATTAAATAACGCAATTCGTTAAAGTAGAAATGCTATCGGCAAAATCCGATAGTCAGGGATTAGCAACCCTGAGAAACACTCCACTGGTAGGATATTTCTACCAGTGTGTCTGCTATCACCCTTTCAATGGTGGTTCAGGCAGGGGAGACTCACGTCTCGCCGGTCGAGTGTTTCCGGTATTGCTAACCCTGTCTGAACTACCACCAATAATCTACAGAAAGGGAAGCAGGTATGACGATGATCCACACTCAGAAAGACTGGCACCCAGCCGAAATTATTTGTGCATTACGCAAACGTGGTACGACACTCGCCGCTTTATCCCGCGAATCGGGATTAAGTTCTTCCACCCTGGCAAATACCTTATCCCGCCCATGGCCCAAAGGGGAACAGATCATCGCTGCCCGTTTAGGAATGGAGCCTGCTGAAATCTGGCCCAGCCGCTATTTTGATGATTACGGTAATTTTATTGAGCGCAAAATCCGTCAGCCGGCTGATGAAAGCCGGCCAGTGGCGGAATAACACACTGATATAAATCATAATGTGATAATGCCGGCTCCGGCAGATTAATTTCCAGCAGACACAGTTGAGTTGTTCATTGAATACAGTATCGGGTTCCCTGCATAGTCGGTGCTATTGATGACTGAGCAGGAGCCTGATCGGAATGAAAAATCGTGTGTTAATCAGCCTGACAGCGGTCATACTGACCGGCTGCACGGGATGTGTAAAACAACCGCCACCCCAACCCGCAAACGCCTCCCCGCCTTCCGTGACTCAGAGACAAAACAGCCCGTCTGTGTCACCGGATATATATGGGCAAGCCCCCGAAGTCGTCCGCGCTGGTCGTTATATCCTGGTCAGTACCGACCCGACAACCGCCCAGCGTGATCCGCTTTCTCAGCTGATTGAGGTGCATATTCCGGCATCTCAGCAGCTCACGGTGGGCGATGCCCTGCGCGACGTGCTGCGCCAGTCGGGTTACCGGTTATGTGCACCTGAAAAAAACCATGATATTTTATATCGTCAGCCGCTGCCGTCGGTACACACGCAGTCAGGCCCCGTGCGGCTGCGCACGGCGTTGCAGTTTATGGCCGGTCCGGCCTGGCAACTGGAGGTGGATGAAGTCCAGCGTGTGGTGTGTCACCATCTGCGACCGGGGTATCAGCCCCCACAACCCCGACAAGGAAAGCAGCCATGAGACGGCATCAAATCGGTCTGGTGACATGGATAGCGCTCAGCAGCCCGGCATGGGCAGACACTCCGGCACCCTTAACCGCGCAGCAGACGCAGGTTGTGGAAAGTCAAAATCAAACGTTGAAAACACCAGCCGGACAATGGGGACTGAAGGAAGAAGAATACCAGCGCTATCGGCACCTGATGGCAGGGCCAAGGGGAATTCAGTCGCCGGGACTCGATCCGCTGACCGCATTAGGAATTGAAGCGGAAACAGAGGCAGAACGCCGCCGTTATGCCGAGCAGTGGGTGAGAGCCGAATTTGCCCGTACTGAAAAAGAACTGCGTTTCCAGCGTGAGGTGAATACCGCCTGGCAACGACTGTTTCCTGATGTCCTGCCCGTTGATATGGCAAAATCGCAGGAAATAAACGGGCGACTGGCTCTGTTTGTGAAAGCGGATGATTGCCCGGCGTGTGACACCCGTCTGACCGAGGTCTTGGCTGCTACACAACCCGTTGATATCTATCTGGTGGACAGTCAGGGCAAGGATGACAGGTTGCGCCAGTGGGCCAAAAAACATCAGATCCCCGTTGAACGGGTACGCCACCGGCAAATCACCCTGAATCATGATGCGGGGTACTGGTTCCGATTTGGCAGGGGGCTGATGCCGGTCTTGTTGCGACAGGGGGAGCAGGGATGGCATATCACCGCATTACAATGAAACGGCTGAGCGTACTCCCTGTTATCGGCCTGTTATGGATAAGTGCCGGCCATGCCGGACTGAATGTGATTGCCGATTTAGGCGGCAAAGATGCCTCGCCCTTTTATGAGAGCATTAATGCGCAGCAAGGCAAAGCGCCTTTGCCCGTGGCACCGTATTTCTCACCCGACGGGGTCGGTGAAGCTGCCATGTTACCCGTTAAAACACCGGCACTGACACCGGGCAAAGTTGACAGCAGACCTCTGCAACTACCGGGGATTGGCGCTCTGTTTCTGATTGGGGATGACCCGGCTTCACGCCAGTGGTTAAGCCAGAATGCCGGCACATTGACAAAACTACATGCCGTGGGTCTGGTGGTGAATGTCAGGGACCGGGCGGGCTTACAGGCACTGCGCGCATTAGTACCAGATTTACGGCTGTCACCGGCTGCCGGCACCGAACTGGCCCGCCGGTTGCAGCTGCAACACTATCCGGTGTTGATCACTGAAACCCGACTTGCTCAGCAGTTGTTACCATGAGCCGCCGTTATGTGGTGGAAGCCCTGCTGCGTCCGGCCGTCGAGCTGAATACGGCGCTGGTTTCCGCCGTGGCGGCGTTTGTCTGTCTCCGGGCGCCCTGGGCCATTGCACTGGTACCCGCCGTCAGCTATATCATGGGCGGCGGGTTTGCCGTCCTGGCGATACTGCGCACCTGGCAGGGCATGCAGGTTATCCGCTATCGCCGGAACCTGCGCCGCCTGCCGCGTTATCAGATGAGCACAAAGCATATTCCCGTCAGTCACCGGCAGTTGTTTCTGGGTCGGGGCTTTCGCTGGCAGCAGAAGCATACCCAGCGTTTGCAGGATACACGGCGACCGGAGGTGGAACGATTCGTACAGCCGTCTCGGGTTTATCAGCTTGCCCGTACACTGGAGCGAACAACCGAATACCGCTGGCCGGCCTTCTCTGGGTTGTTACGTCAAGACTCCCCCTTCAATCCGGTTCGCCCATTGCCTCCGGTGGGCGGCAATCCGGCCCTCCACGGCATTGAGCCCCAGGAGGCGGACGTGTTTATGGACCTGCGCGAGCGGGTCGGGCATACGCTGGTGATGGGCACGACCCGGGTGGGCAAAACCCGGCTGGCTGAACTGCTGATAACACAGGATATCCGGCGCGGCGAGGTGGTGATTGTTTTTGATCCTAAAGGGGATGCTGACCTGTTAAGGCGTATCTGGGCCGAAGCGCACCGGGCCGGTCGCGGCAATGAACTGTCTCTCTTTCATCTGGGCTGGCCGGAGATTTCAGCCCGTTATAACGCGGTCGGACGGTTTGGCCGGGTATCCGAAGTGGCTTCCCGTCTGGCCGGGCAGCTTAGCGGGGAAGGCAACAGCGCCGCGTTCCGTGAATTTGCCTGGCGGTTTGTCAATATTGTCGCCCGTGCTCTGGTGGCGCTGGGGCACCGGCCGGATTACCAGCTGATCACCCGCTATGTCAATAATATCAGCGAACTGTATCAGCGCTATGCCACCCGGGTGATGGAAGAGCGGCAACCGGTGCTGCTGGCGCAAATCCATCATGTCCTCAGCACCCTGAAAGAAAAAGACATTCCGCGCAATATGCAGGGGCAACCCGATGCGCTCCGGCTCTGGGCGATGGAAATGACCCTGAGTTCTGACGCCGGTAAGCAACTTTATGACCCGATTCTGGATGGCCTGCGTTCGGCCGTGCGTTATGACCGGACCTATTTTGACAAAATTGTGGCGTCCCTGCTGCCGCTGCTGGAAAAACTGACCACCGGCAAAATTGCGGAATTGTTATCGCCGGATTACCTCAATATGACAGATCTGCGGCCCATCTTTGACTGGGAGCAGGTGATCCGCAAAAACGGCATTGTTTATATCGGGCTGGATGCGCTGTCTGACAGTGATGTGGCTTCGGCTGTAGGTAACAGCATGTTTGCTGATTTGGTCAGTGTCGCGGGGCAGATTTACAAATATGGCATGAACGCCGGATTGCCGGTTCGCCATGACGGTAAGCTGGCAATCAACCTGCATTGCGACGAATTCAACGAACTGATGGGCGATGAATTTATTCCGCTGATCAACAAAGGCGGCGGTGCGGGCATGCAGGTCACGGCGTACACCCAGACCTCGTCTGATATCGAAGCCCGTATCGGCAGCCCGGCCAAAACCGCGCAGGTGGTGGGTAACTTCAATACCCTGATTATGCTGCGGGTGCGGGATAACCGGACGGCGGAGCTGCTCACCAGTCAGTTACCGGAAGTAGAAATCTACAGCAAGACACTGGTCTCCGGGCATTCGGATATTGCCGATGTGGAGCAGGGGCAGGATTTTACCTCGTCCACCCAGGACAGGGTCGGCACCGTCAAAACCCCGCTGGTGACGCCGGCGGAGATGATTAACCTGCCGAAAGGGCAGGCGTTCGCACTGCTGGAAGGCGGGCAGTTGTGGAAAATCCGCATGCCGTTGCCCACCGGTGATGACGATGATGCCCTGATGCCGGCCAGTTTGCAGCACATTGCCGACCAGATGCGCCGGCACTACCGCACCAGTGAACACTGGTGGACAGAGCAGGGGGGTGACCGCACATGACACAGTCAGAAAATCCCGCCCGCCAGCCTTCTCAGCCGCCCCGCAAGCCCGGTCTGTTGTACCGTGTGTTATGGGAATGGCCGTGGCAGCTTATCGGCTTTGGGGTGATGTCGTGGCTGTTCAGCCTGTTACTGGAATACCTCGGCATGACATTTTTCTGGTCAGAGCAGGGGGCTACTCACAGCCAGACGATGATGAACACGGAGCTGCAATTTTTATCGACGGAATTTACCCGCAGTCTGTTGTTGTCAGACCCCGCCCAAACCGTGCCGGCCTGGCTGGCACAGGCGTATCAGTGGCTGTTTGTGGACAGTGGGTTTATGCGCTGGGTTCAGGAACAGTCGCACTATCCGTTTCAGCGCAATAATGATTTTCTGCGTGAATTCAATGCGGTATTACAGGGGCTGTTGGTGCATTTGCAGGAATATTGGCTGGCGACGGTGTTTATCACGATGGTAACGCTGATCCGGCTGACCATTCTGTTGTTATCCGTGCCTCTGTTTGTGATGGTGGTCGTGGTTGCACTGGTTGACGGGCTGGGACGGCGGGACTTACGACGTTACGGAGCCGGGTATGAATCCAGTTTTGTTTATCACCATGCCAAACGGGGAATAAAACCGGCCTGCACGGTGCCCTGTATCCTGTATTTATCGTGGCCGGATGTGGTGCATCCTACGGTGATATTGCTGCCGGCGGCGGTACTGTCAGGGATGGCAGTGGTGATTACCACGTCGATGTTTAAAAAATATATCTAAGGCGCTGGGCACTGATGAGCAAAACGTTTTTTGTTTTGTACATCAGTGCCAGCAGACAAGCCGCTGGGCGGCGCGTCAGCAAGGATTATTCGATAATATTAATGGAAGTGACCTTGTAAGAATCAAATTTATACTGAAAAGGATTGGCTGGCGCTTGTATCTTGTAAGTTTCGCCTGGACCCAAATTTTCTATAGTGTCAATCGTGTTAGCCACCACGTCACTTCCCTGATAAAGATTAAACTTAATAGCGACATGTTTTAGCGTTATGTTTGTATTATTTCGTGCATCACCTGCTATGTAAGGGATGCCATTCTGTCCATTTTTGACATGAAGATTGGTGACTGAAACTCGATCTTCCTGATTGGCAAAAGATGAAAAAGCAGTCATTAATACCGCCATCGTCAATGCAGCACCAACTTTTTGAAAACGAGTGATCATATTATTTCTGTTCCTTTTGATTTTGTAAGGTGTTAATTGATTTTTGCTCAGTTTTTTCCATTATAAAAACCTGTTTCTGTGTTCGTTCATTCACATCAGACCATCGGGATTATCTCTGTTTCCAGAGTGTTTCTTATAATGCATGATGGATAGCTTACAATTTACAGGATTAGCTTTCTACTGAAGATATTTTGATGAAACATTCACGACTTGCGTCATCAAGCCGAACCAATCCCCGGCACTATAAATAGCACTGTCCAGATTTTTCAGATCAACATGGCGATACTGATGTGAGATGTCCTGACAGTTACCGATAAAAGGCTCATTAATACGGTGAAGCTGAATAGCGGCAGCATCCTTGCCGGAAGACGGAAAAAACGCCCCACCAACTTCGGCAAACAGGTCGGCATCATCCAGCGGCGCATCACAGTGTTCACAGTGATTTATCCAGTGCTCTCTTCGTATTCGCTGACCGACTACTTTGCGTAAGGTATGGGGAAAGCCGGATAATACGTTGCGCACGGCAGTCGGAATATCGGCAATATAAAAAACAAAAGCAGGGTTGTCCTGCTCGGTATAGTCATCGTCATCAATCTCTTCCAGCATTTTATGACCAGTAGGCAGCATAAAGGCCGTCACCGTGGTGTGAGCCTGACAGTGCGGGCAGGTTGTCCGAGTCTGGGCGAGATACCAGTATTCCGCATGCACATTGTAGAACGGCAACCAGTTTTTAAACGGCGTCGGGTCAAAACGCTCGTCGATGTACCAAATTTGGGCAGCGGCATCCCAGAGTGCCCCCAGCTTCCTGACCTGTTCATATTCCTCATCGGGCACGTCTAAATCAATCCGCAGCATGTTGCTTTCTTCCTTTCACTCATTGTTAAACCGTTAATTCAATAAATTAGTCAGACTATGTAGCTAATTTTCATCAAAGCATAAAGAGTTTATTGCTGATCCGCCGTAAAAAACCCCGCATCCTCGGCATCCTGAATTCCATCACGAGGTGAGTGTGTATGCGTGGTTGCTTTTCCCTGTCCCGGTCTGCCTGTCTGCTGGGTCTGACGGTATTGTGTGTTCCCCTTGTGCAGGCGGCCGAAAACGATGAGCTGGCGAGCGCAACGCGGCTGATTGAGCAGGTACAGATAGCGCTGGAGCGCGCCAGTATTGCCGGAACGCCCGCGGAGAGCGAAAAACCGCCCCGCTATCACTTTGATTACACCCGTATCCGCGCGGATCTCCACACCATCAGAACCGGCATCGAACATTACCTGATGCCTTCCCGCGAGCAGCCGGACGAACCCGCGCCGTTATCCGGTCAGTATCGTCAGGAACGCCTGCAATGACCCCGACCCAGCGCCATGCCTTTGAGGCGGCTTCAGGACACTTTGATATTCATTTTCTGTCTCTGGTGTGTGTCGGCTTTTTCTTCGCGACGCTGTTCCTCTGGGCCGCCTGGGCGGCGCTGGATGTCTGGAACGGCTGGGCGAATGACAACGTGCGTAATCAGACCCTCAGCCAGTTTGCCCTGCGAACGGCGCTGTTACTGGTGATTGCGGTCTGGATGTTTGCCAGCTGATGCAATGAACATAATCAAAAAAGGAACTGCTTGATGATGAAACCTGTTTTTACCTTCTGCCGTCGTATCAGTACGCACCTGATGACCCGGATCAGTACCCTGTTTTTGCTGTTCGGTCTGACCTGTGAATCCGCCCGGGCAGACTTGCCGGCCATCGAACCGCCGAAAAGTGGCGGTGGCGGCGGATTGCTCGGTCAGGTGAAGGGCTATGCGCAGGATGGCATTGTGATTGGGGGCTTAATCCTCTCGGCCGTGGCATTTTTTAAAGTCGCCTCCGCTGCCGTGGAAACCTTCTCCGAAGTGCGTGACGGCAAAGCCAGCTGGACCCAGTTTGGTTCGATTATCGTGGTTGGCGTGGTGCTGCTGGTTGCGGTGATCTGGCTGCTGGCAAAATCAGCCGGTATTATTTTTTAGGGGGCCGCGCATGCAGACGATCCCGTTCTTACCTGATCGCTTAAATGCCGAACCGGTCGTCTTTCGGGGCTTTACCACGCCGGAGATGGGACTGGCCGCCCTGGCCGGGTTGGGAGTCGGGCTGATGGTGAGCCTGACTCTTATTCCGCTGGCGGGCTGGGTGATGCTCCCCACCGGCATGCTGGTGATGCCGTTGCTGCTGATTAGTTTTGGCGGGCGCTGGCTGGCACAGTTTAAGCGCGGCAAACCGGAAAATTATCTCTGGCTGACACTGGCAGAGCAAAAACGCCGGCTGGGTCTCGGTGATCCGGCCCTGATTATTGCGGCGCAGGGCTGGTCATTGCGTCGCAGCAGGAGAGCGCGATGAGCCGGTTTCGTCATGCGGTGAAAAATCGCGATCAGCATATTCTGACCCTGCGGCTTGCTTGCGGGGTGTTAGTACTGGTTTTGCTGATCACCCTGACCGGCTGGATGACCGCACCGCGCAATCTGACTGTCCATAACCCGCCGGATTTGCGCAGTGGCAGCACCCGTGCATGGTGGGAAGTGCCGCCACCCAGTGTCTACAGTTTTGCCTTTTATATCTTCCAGCAGCTGAATGCCTGGCCGAAAAACGGGGCACAGGATTATCCGGCCAAAATTACCGCGTTATCCCCTTACCTGACACCCGCCTGTCAGGATTTTCTGCGTGAAGATGCCAAAACCCGCGCTGACAGTGGGGAACTGGCCGACCGGGTGCGGGTGGTGTATGAAGTGCCCGGCCGGGGCTATGGCACCAAAAGCGTGACGGTGCACGGTCGGGATAGCTGGGGGGTGCGGCTGGATTTGGTGGCGGATGAATATTATCACGCCGAATCCGTCAAACGGGCGCTGGTGCGTTATCCCCTGAACGTGGTGCGCTGGGACGGGGATGCGGAGCGTAATCCGTTCGGACTGGCACTGGATTGTTACGATGGCATGCCACAGCGGCTGGAAGCGATGCCACAAGTTGTGGAAGATAAAAAGGGGGTATTTCAATGAGCCGGTATCCGTCGCGTTATCGGTGCTGTCTGGCCGGGTTTTTCTCTGTTCTGTTGGGCAGTTTTGGCGCCAGTGCCGAGGAATTGCTGACCTGGGAACGCATTCCGTTACCGGTGACGCTGAAAGTCGGTCAGGAGCGGATTATTTTTGCTGACCGGAATGTGCGGGTCGGTCTGACGCCGTCACTCAGCGAGAAACTGCGGGTGCAGAGCGCCGGCGGGGCGATTTACCTGAAAGCCAATGAGGCTTTTCCGCCGACCCGGCTGCAATTGCAGGACAGTGAAAACGGGGAAATTATCCTGCTGGATATCAGCACGGCGAAAACGGCTCCGGACGAGCCGGTTCGCCTGCGTTACCGGGATGAAAAGCAAACCGCGTCCGCCGAAAAATCCCTACGTCAGCGCAAAGACTCATTATCGGCCCCCGTGCCGGTGGTATTGACCCGCCATGCCGCACAACAACTGTATGCCCCACTGCGCACGGTTGAGCCGGTCACCGGCATTCATCCGGTCAGTCTGCATCTGGCTTCATCCATCACCACGCTCTATCCCTCAGAGCCGATTGACGTGGCGCCGCTGGCCGGCTGGCGTGTGCAAAATCATACCGTGGTGGCGCTGAAACTGCGCAATACGGCGAAACGTCTGCTCACGCTCGACCCGCGTGCCTTGCAGGGGCAGTTTGTCGCCGCGACATTCCAGCATCGCTGGCTGGGAACAGCCGGCACACCGGAAGATACTACGGTGCTGTATCTGGTGGTCAAAGGACAGCCGGAGAACGCCTTTATTTCTGAGCCGGACGCGGTGAAAGCGGGAGACCGTCATGCAGATTAAATCCAACAGTCTGGTGAAAATACTGGTGCCGGCGGTACTGCTCGCCGGCGGGTTTATCGGTCTCAGAAGTTGCAGTTCAACCGATACGGCCGCACCTGCTGCGCCATCGCCTAATCATGCGCTGGCCACCCTGTCACCGGAGGAGTTACAGGCACTGGGCGTCGGCGGTGATACACCGGAAGATACCCTGCGAACGCTGGTCGGCACCCTCAATAAAGTGCGGGCCGAGCAGCAACGGTTAACCCGGCAGAATGCCGATATCCTGAAAGAAAATGACCAGCTCAAAAATCAGCATCACGATGTGGCCGGTCAGATAGACGCGGCGGTTGCGGCTATCCGGCAGGACGATGAACAGCGCCGGCGCGATTTGCAGGATGAGCAGCAGGGATTACTGGCGCAGATGGATTTACTGACCGAGCGGCTGAATTCAGCCCCGCTGACTACGCCCGACAGTCCGATCCCGCCGGGGAGGGAAAGTTATCCCTATTCAGTAAATACAGGCACCGGGCAGGATGACCTTATCTGGATAACGCCGGCCGATGAAAAACCGGCAACCGGGCCGGGCCTCGGCCAGGGCAACGCTCCGGCACAATACCCGACCTCATTTTTAAGTGAACTACCGGTGGCCGGACAAAATCAATCCCAACCGGTTTCGCTTCAGAATGCCCCAAAGGACGAAAAGCAGAAACCGGTCTATACCCTGCCGGAAAATGCCACGTTAACCGGCAGTCAGGCGATGACCGCGTTATTAGGCCGGGTACCGGTTAATGGCACGGTGACGGATCCTTATCCGTTCAAAATTCTTATCGGTAAAGACAACCTGACCGCCAACGGCATTGAACTGCGGGAGGTGGAAGGGGCGGTGGTGTCCGGCTCAGCCAGCGGGGACTGGACGCTTTCCTGCGTGCGCGGTCAGGTCAACTCTATCACTTTTGTGTTTCAGGACGGTACGGTGCGCACCCTGCCGGGCAGCGGGCAGAAGACCGGCAATATCGGCTGGTTGTCCGATGAAAACGGCATTCCCTGCATCAGCGGCGAGCGCAAATCGAATGCCGGCACCTATCTGCCGACACTGTTTGCCCTCTCCGCCATGAACTCGGCGGGTGATGCGCTGAACGACAGCCAACAGACCGCCCAGACTAACGGCACCGGCGGACTCACCACCGCGTTAACGGGCAGTGCCGGACAGGCGGCACTGGGCAAAGCCCTGTCCGGTGGCATGAAGGACATGAGTGACTGGCTGAAACAACGTTACAGCCAGACCTTTGATGCGGTGTATGTACCGCCCGGTGCCCGTGTTGTGGTGCATATCAGCCAAAGTCTGGCGATTGATTACGAAACAACAGGCCGTAAGGTGCGCTACGGGTTCAGTGACACCGTTCAACAACATCAGGAAGCGTTAGATTAATGGAAACATCCTCTTCTCAATGGCTGTTCCGTGCCGGTCAGCCTTATTGCCTGCGGGTCAGTATCACACCTCATTCTGCCTCCGTCCCCGTTCAGCTTGACTGGCGGCCTGTACGTAAAAAAGCGCGGCGGTTATATCTCTCCACCGGTCCGGAAAACCGGGAACTGGCAGACGGCGAGGTGACCGTGTTTCGCCTGAGTGAAAGCCAGTGGCAGACGCAGATTGCCGGTCACGCAGAAGCTCAGCCTGAACAGTGGGCGGTGCTGCCGTTTGCGCTGTCAGAGCTGGCCGTGCACCCGGAATTTGCCACCTTTGATTTTCTGGGTATGACGGAGACTGACGCATGCGAAAATTGAACCGGGTCTGGGTGGTGTGTCTGGCGGGATGGCTGGCCGGCTGTTCGACATCGAAAGACACCTTGCTGCCTGCCGGTGAACAGACGGTGCTGGCGATGTGGCAGGGAAACCAGGCCGGGCACCGCGCAGCCTCAGCAAGGCAAGTGCTGCGCCGGGCATTAACCCCCGCCGGGCGGCACCGGGCACTGGACGAACCCTATCACTACAGCCGTTCAGCGGCACAGGAAATCAGCCAACAGTTTCCCCGTTTACCCAACCCCGATATGGTGATGTATGTCTACCCGCATCTGGTTGCGGGTAATACGCCGATACCGGGTTACAGCACGGTGTTCCCGTTTTACAGTCAGGTGCAGTATGCCCTGCCGGGTGAACGCACGGAGGCACACTAATGAAAAAACTCAAGCCACTGAACCGCCCCGGCCAGCTGCGTGAGGCCGATGAAGCCGCCGTTTATCAGGCCAATCCTTCTATTATTGATTACCTGCCCTGGGTGGAATATCTGGAAAAAGAGCAGTGCCTGTTGCTGGATGACGGGGTTTCCGTCGGGGCGGTCTACCGCATTGAACCCATCGCCACCGAAGGCCGCCCGGCTGAGCGTCTGACTGAAATCCGCGACCAGCTGGAAGATGCGGTGCAGGACAGTCTGGAAGAGGATGATATTTCACCGTGGGTGGTGCAGTTCTTTTGTCAGGATGACGATGAGCCTGACCCGTATCTCCGTACCCTGCGGCACTATGTAAAACCGTGGGCACAGGGCACCGCCTTTACCGGGGCCTTTCTGGCCGAATCGGCCCGTCACCTGACCGGCATTGCCCGGCCTGACGGGGTATTTCAGGACAGTTTAATTACCGGGCAGCCGTGGCGGGGGCAGCAGCGCCAGACCCGCATGGTAGTTTACCGCTGGCTGCCGGCCCACAAATCACCGCGTCACAACGCAGCGTTATCGCCGGTGGCGGCCCTCAATCAGGTCTGTGAACGACTGGTCTCATCACTGGCCGCCGCCGGTGTGACAGCCCGCCGCCAACAGGGAGAACAAATCCACCGCTGGCTGTTACGGCATTTTAATCCGGCGCCGGACTGGGGGATGGCAAAAGCCGATTTTTACCGGGCGGTCCGTTATGCCACACCCGCGCAATCGGATCTCCCCGTCAGCACGGATTTTGCCGAAAGCCTGTGGTTTACCCCACCGGTGTCTGATCCTGAGGCCGGTGTCTGGTGGTTTGACAATCTGCCGCATAAAGCGATCCCGGTGGAACGCCTGCGTCGGCCACCGGAGCCGGGCACGCTGACCGGCGAAGTGAAGCGGGGGGACAATATCAATACCCTGATGGATATGATGCCGGCAGGCACGGTGGTGTCACTGACGATTGTGGCGCAGGCACAGGATCGGCTGGAGGAGGATTTTACCCGGCTGGCGAAAAATGCCGTGGGGGACAACACCGAATCGCTGCGTGTCCGGCAGGATGTGCAGGAAGTCAAAGCATTGCTGGGGCGACGGCATAAACTGTACCGCAGTGCACTCACTTTTCTAGTCCGTGGCAGGGATCTGCCTGATTTGAATCATCGGGTGCACCAGTTATCGTCTACCCTGTTGACCGCAGGATTGCAGCCGGTCCGGCCGGAATTCAGTGTGTCACCACTGAATGCCTATTTGCGGGCGCTGCCGATGTGCTTTAACCCGCAGCAGGATAAAAAACACTGGCACAGCCGCCTGACCTGGGTGCAGCATCTGGCCGGATTACTGCCGGTGACCGGGCGCTCAACCGGCACCGGGCATCCGGGGTTCAGTTTCTTTAACCGGGGCGGGGCACCGCTGACTTTCGATCCGATGAACAAACAGGATCGCACCCAGAATGCCCACTTGCTGCTGTTTGGCCCGACCGGTGCAGGGAAGTCTGCCACCCTGTGTGCCTCGCTGATCCAGTTAATGGCAATACACCGGCCACGCCTGTTTATTGTCGAAGCCGGTAACAGCTTTGGCCTGCTGGCCGATTACTACGAAAGTCTGGGGCTGACGGTCAATAAAATCGGCATCAGACCGGGCTGTGGCGTCAGTCTGGCCTTGTTTGCCGATGCCCATCAGTTGCTGCAACTCAGTCCCGACCAATTGCGCATCCATGAAGCCGATATTCCTGATACCGATGAACAGCCGGAAGAAGAGGGGGATGAACAGCGTGATATTCTGGGCGAGATGGAAATTGCCGCCCGGCTGATGATCACCGGCGGGGAGAAAAGAGAGGAAGAGCGCCTGACCCGCTCCGATCGGGGATTAATCCGTGAAGCCATTATGCAGGCCGCCCGGACCAGTTTTGACGAGTCGCGCCAGATGGTGGCATCAGACTTACAGAACGCGCTGCATGCCATTGCCCGTCATCATCAGCAGGATGACCACGGCCAGCCGTTAATCACCGCTCACCGGCGGGCACGGGCCGATGAAATGGCCAGCGCCATGTCGATGTTTACCCAGGGGTTTGAAGGCGAACTGTTTAACCGTCCCGGTGCGCCATGGCCGGAAGTGGATGTCACCCTGATTGATCTGGGCACACTGGCGCGGGAGAATTACTCGGCGCAGATGGCACTGGCGATGGTGTCACTGATTAATAAAGTCAATAACCTCGCCGAACGGGATCAGTATCAGGACCGCGAGCTGCAACTGGTGATTGACGAAGGCCATATTACCACCACCAATCCGTTGTTATCCCCCTACATGACCAAGGTGGTCAAGATGTGGCGTAAACTGGGGGCCTGGCTGTGGCTCGCCACACAAAACCTGGCGGACTACCCGGATACCGCCGAAAAGATGCTGAACATGGCCGAATGGTGGCTGTGTCTCACCATGCCACCGGATGAAGTGGAGCAGATTGCCCGGTTTAAGAAACTGACGGAAGAGCAAAAAGCGGTGTTGCTCTCTGCCAGTAAACTGCCCCGTTGTTATACTGAAGGCGTGGTGCTGGCGAAAAAAATTGAAGCCTTGTTCCGGGTGGTGCCACCGAGCCTCTATCTGGCACTGGGCATGACGGAAAAAGAAGAAAAAGCCGAGCGTAGGGCGTTAATGCGGGAACATCAGTGCAGTGAACTGGAAGCCGCTGTTCTGGTGGCAGGGAAGATGGATATGGCACGGGGGTTGAAGGCAGATTCTGCCATTCAAAATCCATAAGGGTAATTATTAATTTGATATTTATCAGTGTGTTAATTGGTTTTTAAATGACCCCGGTATACGGGGTCATTGCAGATTACACGTTGAATTGATATACGTTACCGCTGCATTAAAGTACTATGGCACAATAAACCATCTGGATTAAATTGAAAATGTAAGGCGTATTCTGGATATTCATATTTTATCCAATCATCGATGTAGCGATGAAACATGCCCACTTCACCACCTCCAGTTCTCGATGGAGTTCCCAGTACTTTAAGGACTTTTTCTTTATTCCATCCCATTTGTATATCGGAGATTAGAACTCCTGTAAAATTTTCGTACTCATCGTTGTTATCGGAATAAAAGCGTATATGATTCAATTTTTCTTGTATGAATCCTATCTCTATCCCTGAGCGAATAAAGCTATAGTACGTCGTTGGCCCTTCTGGAAGATTATATTCGAGAGGATCTTGCGACACTTGAGCTTGCTCTTCTATTGCTAAACAAAGTTCACTGAACTCTTTAGACGATTCAGTCGCGCCAAGTGCGTTGATAAATAAATTCCAGTCAATCATTTCTTAATTGTTCCTATTTCACGATTACGTTGCTTCAGCAGTTCGAGAGCATCATCAACTAATTTAGGATCATAACCATGTTGTGTCAGAATTGTTCTTTTATCCTCAATGTCAAGGCATTCTGCACCGCATAAGTCAGCTGAATCACTCGCTACTTGTGACCGTGAATTCCTGCCTTTATAAGTTCTGCTTGATACTGGTGAAAAAATCGAGATGGTGCCACCAACCCTCTATCTGGCACTGTCCATGGTGGAAAAAGAAGAAAAAACCGAACGACGGGCATTGATGCGGGAACATCAGTGCAATGAACCGGAAGTCGCTGTTCTGGTTGCAAGGAAGATGGATGTGGTGCGGAGGTTGCAACTAACATAAATATTCAATCTTATTATCGGGTATATTTGCTGAGATAAAGTTAATACTATTACCCAAAAAACTGAGATAACGATAAGCATGAAAAACCCTCAATCAGGTAATAGAAAAAAGAAACTGTATCGCCGGGTCAATACAACAGCCCATTTCGTTTTTCACCATCATGGCGGAGAGTATCGGTGGGAGCGGGCCAAACAAAAACGAATCAAGGGGGATATGCCATACTTTCTGTCAATGAAAGGCAAGCCAAGGCGTGGCTTAGATTACACGCCGCTTTTTATGTTTTTACTGAGTAAAGTGGGTGAAAAATGGGATCAGGTATACAGTGAAACTGTGCAACGTTTGGATAAACCAGCTCCCATATTCTGGATGGTTGCATTGCATGAGCATGAACAAAGAGATTACATTTGTTGCAGTGAATCAAGTTATTATAACGGATTGTTCGTTGATGAGTCCGGCATTTTAAGGAAAGTGAACCCTGACTTATCCGAAAGTGACATTACTATTCACTGCCAATGCTGTACTTATACATTTAACGGGATTCCTATCCACCGATGATACTGTCATTTAAGCATTGCACACGGTATTTAAAACACGCTGTTGGCATGTAACGCCTTCATCATTCCATGAAAAGGGTCACATCCCGTGGTTTATTCACTTTGCTAATATGCCTTTTAATCTTTGGATTTCCTGATTGAAAAACGCCTCTTCCGGCAAATAACAGGAAAAAGCTTCGAGTATATGATTGGCGAAGGACTTAATGTCAGTGCAGGTAATTGGTTGCGGTTTAACCAAGATTTTGTAGGCTGATGCAATCTCATTCAAACTAAAGCAATATTCATAACGGCCGATCTCTATTGCTTCGATGATTTCATCAGGAACAGCGGTAAAGTCCATATCGCCTGTTTCAGATTTTATCTGCATATAGAGCCAGACTTCTTCGAGATAGTCTGAAGGACATTCATCCTGATACTGATTAACATAGTCGATAAGTGCTTTTCTGTAATATTCGGCATTGTCATCTCCTATTAAATCAATGTGCTCATCAATTTCTGATCCTTGTATCCATGATTTCATACGTTGTTCCTATAAAGATGATAGAAAAACACGGTATAACAGATTCTGTGTTGACTGCAACAAATCCGGATCTCTCGGTCTTCCCTTTGTTTTGTAAAAATAAATCGTGATCAAAATCACAATATAGCAAGGTGTTTTAATTTTCAGACTTTTGGGTCAGGGGTGTATTTTTTAAAAATGTTTAATAAAAATAGCATTTATCATCATGCCTTATGACCATTTTATCGGTTTATTCAGATGAATTCACCAGACTCCGTCTTATTACCACTCTTATTTGGGTAATATTTCTTATCAGTTGATTTTAATTTCACCATCAAATCGTTTAGCATGCTGTCCTATTTTTTAAGCGATCGGATACCGGTATAAAAGGACGGCGTGATGGATCAATTTGAACGCTATTTTCAGCAGGAACTGACGTACCTGCGGGAACGGGAGAAACTGACACAGGAAGAGAAGCCGCATCTGGCGGATATCCTCAGTGGACGGGACCCGGGGGTTGAGCGTTTAAATGAAGGGTTTGCTGCCTTAATGGCCCGGACAAGCCAGAAAATTGATGATGGGTTTCCGGAGCTGACACAGCCCTTATTGCAGCGTTTGCAGGCACAGCCGATAAAAGGTCTGCCTGCCACGGGCATTATGCAGATTGTGGGCGAAAAAGACGCGGATTTCGCGTTCTCACTGCCGTCCGAGACGAAAGTTCAGGTGCCTGCCGGACAAACGTTTATCACGGCCCGGCAATGTGATGTCCAGCCGTTGATGCTGGTCGGACGGGCCATCAGCCATCATGAGCAGGAAACGCAAATCACCCTGACTTTTGTGTACACCGGCAAGGATGATTATTGGGAGACCCGGCCCATCGAGTTCTTTCTCAGCGCTGATGACACTGTCGCAGACAACCTGTTGCTGGGATTGTGTCGTTATTGTTATGGCGGCGAGTTGCACCATAACGGGCAACGCTATGTGATGGAAACCCTGCGATTTGCTCCGCGCTCCGGGGCGGAACGGCTGGTTTTATCTCCGCCCGTAGCTGCGGGAAACTGGGCGCCGCAACTGCTGATGGAATCCTTTTATCTGCCCCATGTTCATCATTTCCTGACGCTGGATATGCCGTATCCCGTTAAATCCCGGCGCTTGCCGATGACGGATAACCGGACCTTCACGCTCACCCTGAAACTGGACACGTTACTGTCACTGTCTGATGAACAGCTGGCCGGTGCGTTTCTGTTGCACTGTGTGCCGGTGGTGAATGGCCGTCCGGAACGGCTCACGCTGCCTTTCAGGCCAGAGACCGCGCGCTATCCGTTGCCACTGGCGCCGCATCAGCGGGTATTGCAGGTGACCGACATTACCCTGAAAGGTGAACCCGGTGAACAGGATCGGACGCGGGGGGAAGCCGGACGGTTTTATCCGATCAGTCAGTTAACGGGCATGTCCCGTTACCAGTCTGAGTATGATGAAGCCTGGTTTTATGCGCTGGAGCTGACCTGTGATGCACTGGGGCGGTTGGAATACGCACTGGTGTTTTATGACTGCCGGTCAAAACGGATGGAAACGCCGCCCCGCCGCCAGTTTACCTGCCATTTTGCATCATTTGATCCCCGGTCGATAACCTTGGCGACAGGGACAGACTGCCTGACCGAAAATCTGCCGGATCGCTTTCAGATACGTACCGTGACCCCGGTTTCAGCCAGTTATCCGCCCATGGCGGACAGCGAACGGCACTGGTCCCTGTTGTCCCATTACGCCATGAGCAGTTACGTGCTGCTGTCGGCGGATGCGCTCCGGCAATTGTTGCGGGATTACGATTTATACCCTGACCACGATCGGCAAATCAGCCGCCATTTGCGGCAACAGATTGACGGTATACGGGAAATTAAGTCGGAAGCCGGCGACAGGCTGGTAAAGGGGCAGCCGCACCGTTGCCTGTATATCACCCTGACACTGGATGAAAACGCGTATGCCAGCCGGGGCGAGTTATTCCGTTTTGCCGATGCGCTCTACCAGTTCCTGCCGTTTTTCCTCAGCAATGACATGCTGATGCTGATGGACGTTATCTGCCAGCCTTCCGGCGAGCAGTGGCGTCTGTCACCGTCTCCCCTTCGGGGATATCGACCCATAATGTAAGGATAAACAATGGATGGATTAGTCTTTACCTGTCAAATCGGCAAACTGCCCGCCACCACTTTTCAGGTCGTGGAGTTCAGTCTGCGGGAAGCCCTGTCTGAGTTGTATCATCTGAACCTGACCGTGGTCAGTGCACTGGATACGGTCTTGCTCGGCGAACAGTTAGGGATGGCCGCGTCCCTGACGATAAGACGTGATGGTGTGGTGGAACGCACTATTAATGGTATCGTGGCCGGCGCCGAGCAGGGGAACAGTGACGGCAGACGCACGTATTACACGTTCACGATCCGGCCGGAAATGTGGCGCATGACCCTCAATCAGGACAGTCGCATTTTTCACCGTCTGACCGTGCCGGATATGCTTAAACAGTTGTTGAAAGAGCACCACATTAAGTCAGACAGCAAATTCTATGAAGAGGAAGGCTATCATCCGGTGCGGGAATACACCACGCAGAAACGCGAGTCGGCTTATGATTTCTGGTGCCGGCTGGCGGCGGAAGAAGGCATTACCTTCTGGTTTGAGGAAGATAAACTTTTTTACAGCAATTCTCACCTTGGCATGCTGGCCGGTCTGTTCCTGACCTATAACCCGCAGGCTGACACGGATAATACCGACACGGCTGTTTCCCAGTGGCGTTATGGTGAATTTCTCTGCCCCGATGAATTTGTCCACAAAGACAATAATTTCCTGCGTCCGTCCTATCCGCTGCAACATGAGGCGAGACGGGAGCAGGGGCACGGGCACGGGGTGTTTGAAAGTTACGGGCGTTTTCAGTTGGACGCAGAAGGTCAGCCGCAATCCCTGCTGCGCCTCAATCAGATCAACAGTGAAAGTAAAATGGGATCGGCCAGTACCAACTGTATTCAGTTGCGACCGGGCAAAATTTTTGTGCTCAACCGTCATCCGATTGCCACGATGAACGATCGCTGGCAGGTGGTCAGCATCACGCACCATGGCGTCCAGCCTCAGGCGGCAGGCACAGCCGGTGAAGGCACGACCCTGACTAACAGTCTCACCTTTATTCCGGGCTGGGACGACTGGCGGCCGCCTTACCGTTACAAACCGATGGCCGACGGGGATGAAGTGGCCACGGTAGTCGGGCCGGAAGGTGAGGAGATTTTCGTCAACGAGCATGGGGCGATAAAAGTCCATTTCCACTGGAACCGCTACGATGAACCGGGTGACGGCTCATCCTGCTGGGTTCGTGTGGCGCAGGGCTGGAACGGGCACGGTTTTGGTTTTATGGCGATCCCGCGTATCGGTCAGGAAGTTATCGTGTCCTACCTCAACGGCGATATCGACCGGCCGATTGTCACCGGATGCACCTACAACGGCCGCAACCGGCCGCCGCTGGATTTACCGGCAGAGAAAACCCGCACGACATTCAGAACCCAGACCCACAAGGGGGACGGGTTCAACGAACTGCGCTTTGAGGATGCAAAGGGTAGTGAGGAAGTGTATATCCACGGCCAGAAGGACTTCACGGCTCATATCGAAAATGATGTGCACTGGCATATCCAGCATGACCAGAAACAGCGTATCGACAATAACCATTACAGCGATATTCAGGCGGACGAGCATTCGCAGGTCAAGGGCAGCCGGAAATACAGCACCGAAGGCGATGTTTCCCACCGTATTACGGGGTCACAGCATATTCAGGCCGGCGATGCGCTGCTCAGTGAAAGTGCACAGGAAACTCACGTCAAAAGCGGCGGCAGGATTGTGCTGGAAGCCGCCACGGAAATCAGCCTGAAAGTGGGCGGGGCATTTATCAAAGTGACGCCGGGCTGTATCCAGTCTTCCATGATTAATGTGGGCGCCGGTTCCGGCAGCAGCGGGCGGGGAATTGCCCTGCAATTACCGGAAGGCGTGCCGGCTCTGCCGGATGTCAAATTTCCGGTCAAAAAATACTGCGCCTGTCAGGCACAGGAAAGCGCCGCGTGGGTGATTAAGTCACCGGGAGGGAAATCATGACAGCCAGCTTAAAAAACACCGCCTGGACAACCTGGCTCAGCACACCCCACCACGCGCCGGTTTTCTTTATAGTCAACCAGCTGGCGGTGCCCAATCCCGTTGACCTCTTTTATGCCAATGACTGGGTGGCACAGGCTTTTCCTCTCTACAGCGGTACGCCACTGGCGCATCTGATGGATCAGGGACCGTGGTTAATCCAGCCGAAGGCCGGCAGTCTCGCGGCGCTCGGGCGTTTGCTGGATCGCCGGGCGCTCAGTGATGAAAGCTGGGGCTGGGCATATCGCAGTGAAATTCCATGGCAAAACCAGTTATCTCACTGGCAGCGGCATCAGTTTGCAACCCTGCGCGATGAACAGGTGGTCTTTCGTCTGATGGATACCCGCATTGCCCGGGTGCTGATGCCGGCCATGCAGCCCACCGACTGGACCTCCCTGCTGAATCCGGTGACGGCACTGATGATCGATATGCCTGCTCCGACGGTGTTCAGCCGCCCGGAAAACTGCCCGCCGAGCCAGACTGAACGCCCTTTTGTGCTGGAGCCGCATTTGATTGCGGCGTGGGAACAGTCTGATGTGGCACTGGAAGGCTATGCGCAGACCCTGACCTATGAACTGTGGGAAGCGCAGGGTGAACTGGCCATGAAGCTGGATACCCCGAGCGGGGCGCTGGCGCAGCGGCTGTCTGGCTGGCTGAGACACCGCCGTCAGCAGGGCAACCGTCTTCAGGCACTGACCGTGCAGGACTTTCTGGCAGAGAGCGGGATAACCCCTTAACTGAAAAGGATTACGTTAATGAGTGAGACAGGACGATTGGATGGTGTTGCCTGCGATAAGGTATTCACACACTGGCTGGAATTTCAACTGACCGATAATCAGGGTAAGCCGCTGGGCGGCCTGCCTTATACCCTGAAAAGCTGGGATGGCATTGTGAAGGCCAGTGGAGTGACTGATGGTCAGGGGATACTGAAAGAAGAGAATTTACCGCCGAAGCCGATGATCCTGCATGTGGACGGGCAGAAACTGGCTGAGCAGCTGGTTGAAAAGTCACCGTCAGAGGCCATCGAAACACCAAAAGGGACGGGGGCTTATCATCAACTGGTGCCGGGGGACATCAGTGACTCGACACCGGACGTGAAAGGCTGGACACAGGATGCGCTGTTAGCGTCACGATACTATCCTGATCCCGGTTACCCGGGATTTATTGCGAGACCCGGTCATAACCGCCGACATGTACTGGAAATCGCCCGCATCGCGAAACCGGTCTTTGCCAAATCCTGCCTGCAACCCGCAGGATGTACCGATGCAGGCACAGAAACTGAACCGCATACCAACTTCGGGCAGATGCAAATCTACCACACCACGCAGAAGCAGAACGTGAGAGCAATGGCGAGCCAGAGCAGGAAGGATGACTCTGAACCGTTATTCTTACAGGCGATTGCCTGGGTGGGAAATCAGATGTTCGGGCGCGCAGAAGCGCATCCGCTCATAGATGTTTATATGACCGGAGTGCAACAGACAAATGCGGCTTTAGCAGGAGGAGCGGCAGCGACAGCTGTAAATCAGGATAATGGTAGCCAGAAAAAAGAATCAAAACCGCTGTTATCCAAAAATGAGAAAATAACACTGGAGGGCATTCAGTCCAGTCTTACCCGTGAATATCAACTTGCCAGTGCATCTGTCCATGTATTAGGGATAATGCTACGAAACTTGTGGAATGGCGATAACGGTGATTTATTCAGCCATGAAGGCCTAAAGAAAATTGCTGATGCAAAGGGTACGGCGAACACCCGTGTTCGCTACCGTTTTGTGGAGAATGCAGAAACAGGGCAGCTGACCGCCGTGGGATACCATACCAGTGAAGAGGGTAAGCTGGATCCGGTAAAAGTCCGCCATGTGCAATATAATGAATCCTTAAACCGGTATGAATTTTGGGAAGATGGTGCTTCATCGCCGACATTGGTCTGGTATAAGAATACGGCATCCGGTGGATTATCCCAGCAGGATATTGGCAAATCGGTCTCACAAGATTCTACTGTTAATGTCAAAGTGGCAGTACTGGATCCTAAAGTCACCGGGCAGACGCCGGGACTGCCGATACCTGAGGAAAGGGACTGGCGGGATGGTGCTTACGTCAACCCACAGCAGGATCCGAATGAAATCGGGGGAAATAGCACTACTACGCCGATACCGGATGTGAGCGAGCATGGGCCGACTAAACTGACCACTCCAGCACCACAGGAAAAGGATTTCCGCGATTATATTCTGATATTTCCTATATCGGGTATTCCGGCGATTTATGTTTATTTGAGTAAACCTCCGACTAAATTTTTGGAAGTTGATTTGTATAGTAGTTTTCAGGGTAGACCCAGAGATGGTCATCATGCCGATCATATGCCCTCAGCTGCGGCAGTACGATTATATTTCAAACGATTGTACCCCGACCTTAAAGAAAAAGATTTGGCAGAATTAGCTAAGGATGTTGCTGCCCTAATAGTTCCTGCTGATGTTCATAGAAAAGTCAGTGAAACATACGGTGGAAGAAATAAATCTAGAATAGAAGATGATTCATTGGATTTACGCAAAGCTATGGATAGTAATTTTGATGCAGTAAAACCCGCACTTAAGGAGTATGGGGCAACAGAGAAAGAGTTAGAAGACGCGCGTGCTAAGATGCACAAAATTAATGACGAACAGGGGTTATATAGTAAATGACAGTCAATATCAAAGCGTTAGTTAACAGCCTAGGAAAATCTTATCAAGAAATTGTCAATATAGGTATTATAGAATATAAAACTAAGCCTAGTGGTTTTGCAGGATCTGATGTTATAACTCTTGATATGATTAAAGAAGGTGTTTTTTTAGCATTTCATAGAAACGAAACACTTTTGAAAGAAATTACGCTTACTTTGCTTGATGAAAAGAGAATTAATTGGGAATTTCCTAATGTGTTACCTTATCCATTGAATCCTTTAATGGGTAGGCAGTGGGTGCATGAAAAATTAGGAACACCCGATAAATTTTTGCCACCACGTAAGCGTATAAAAAAGGAAGTTGGTTGGACAGAGTTGTATTCTGCATTGAAATTTGAAGTTCCTGTAAGTATGCAACTTGACTATGATCTGCAAGAGAATGTAAAAGAAATAACATTCGTACTCACATCAGAAGTAAGTTGGTGACGATTAATATATACAATGGCGGTTATTTTCCGCCATTCATAAACCAAGCCGAAAAGTAGGCCGCTCGGATATTCATATCTTTTCCGTTACCTACTTGTAAGCGTCAACTAAACTATCCCTTGCTTATCATCTTCTTCCATGGCAGTAGTTTTTCCAGATCCGGGGCGGACTGACATAACTCATCCAGACAAGTCATGACATGCTCGGAGGGGATCAGTCCATTGGCTTTTGCCGTTTCAATGACACTGTAGAGAATCGCACTCGCCTGTGTACCGCGCGGGGTATGGCTGAACAGCCACGCTTTTCGCCCGATGACAAACGGTTTGATGGCCCTTTCAGTCCGATTGTTGTCGATCGACAGGCGACCGTCCTCCAGATAGCGGATCAGTTTGGGTCATTGGTTGCCCTGATAAGTCACCGCCTCACCCAGCTTGCTTTTGGGCAGCACCTGTTCCTGGCGGATCCGGTATTTTTCTGCCGTTTAGCCGATGGTTTTTTGCATTTTGGAAAAATGAATTGTTTGCTGATTTTTTCGCATTTTTTCCGCACGCTTTCCGTTGAGTGATTCATACAACGGGGAGGGAAGTGATGAGAAAGTGCGGGGTAGTATTCTGGCTGGGCTGGATGGTGGCCTCCGTGAGTCAGGCCAAAACTGTCGTGTATACCGACCGTCAGCATCCGCCGCTGAATCTGACACCGGACAGCCGGGTGGTCTGGCTGGATGGGGCTGAGCAGCAACAGCAGACACGGTTTGCTGACTTATCTCCCGACCCGCAACTGGCGGCCATGCAGGCACAGGCCATCCTGCAATCGCCCCGGTGGCATCAGCAGGCGCAGCAACTGATTACGGCCTGGCGTGATGTTGTCGGTGCCTGGCAGCTGGGGGTACGTCAGTATCCGGCAGTGGTGTTTGATAACCGGGCCGTGGTGTACGGCACAGCCGATGTGGCCAAAGCGATGGCACTCAGGGAGCAGAACCGGCCATGAAGCGGTACCATTTGACTTTCCCAATGATTATCACGCTGATAACCGCATTTGCCCCGGCGGCACAGGCATCCCTGAACACAGCGCAAATTGTGGCCGCCAGCCTTGCCCCCGGCTGCATTCAGTGGCGGGTCAGCGGGATGTGTTACTGGCTGCTCTGTGGCTGGCAGGGCTGCACGGTCAAAACCTCGGTCAAAGTGACGCATTTCCTGCCGCAGGCGGTGATTTCCACCTACCATGCCCCCGGTGGCAACCCGTGGACGGAAATGGCCGCGCTCAGCCCTTTATCCGGTGGGCTGGAGAATACCGTGACCGGGCTGACGGCCGGTGGGGGGAATCACACGGTTCAGCTGGCCGGGGAGCGCAGTACCCACCTGCGTTTTAAATACGCGGATGCCCTCGGGCATCCCGCCACCACCCTGATTGGCGGGCAGATCCCCGGCTATTCCTGTCGCAGTGCCGCCACTCCCCTGATGCCCTATTTTCTCAGCACCCTGGATACCGTTGCGTGGCGCAGCGGACTGCCGGAATCGTTTTATCCTGAAGCCCTGATCCCCGGTCAGCGGGAGCTGGGCAACCAGATACACAGCAATATGTGGGGCAATCTCTATCCGCGCGCCGGTTTCGTCACGCAGACGGATGACGATAAAGCCGCGGCGGTGGTGGCCCAACGGGTGGCGGACATTATCACCCGTACTGGGCAACCCCATGTGTACCAGCCGCTGACCGGACAACGGGCTGACGGCTACTGGCCGCCGGGACCGGTGCAGGAAAATACCGGCACAAAGAATCATCAGTGGCAGCGGTTATCACCGACATTAAGTCAGACCTGTGCCGTGTTTCCTGACGGGGAACATGCGGCTGCCATCAATGGTCATCAGGCTTATGCCCTGTGGCAGCCCTACAGCTGCTGTCAGCGCCGGGGACAGCGTTTTCTCGGCAGCACGGATATCTGAATAAGGAAATGCGTCATGATGAAGAAAAGCAAGGCCTTCTGGCTGGTGACGGGGTCTATTCTGCTTACGTCGGTGCAGGCCGGGGCTGCCGGGCTGTCCCTCACCTTACCGCAGGTAAACCGGAGTGCGCTGGGTTATGGCGCAGAAACCAGCGGGGCGGTGTCCGATACACTGTTCTATACCTTAGGGGGCGGCTCGGTGATTTCAGAGCCGGCCAGCCGCAGGGGTTCCGCCACACTCGGTGGATTAGAACTGGGCTGGCGCTCGGATTTGATGTGCGGCAATTTTGACCTGAAAACTACGGTGAGCAATCAGCTGAACGGCATTACAGCCGGGTTTAAGAACCTGATGAGTGATGTCATTCAGGGGGCGACCGGGGCCGTCGCCAGTCTGCCGGCGATGATTATCCAGCGGGCCAATCCGGGGCTGTATGACATGCTGACCAACGGGGTGTTGCAGGCCAATGTGGCCTTTGATAAAGCGCAGTTTAACTGCCGGGCGATGGCCAATAAGATGATGGATTTTGCGCAGAACAGCAAATGGACCCAGTCGGCGACTTTGCAGGAATACAAAACGCTGGTGAACGGCGGGGACGGGGATGCCGTGCGGGTGAATAATGCCGGTGCCAAAACCACCGGTGCCGGCGGGCATCCGTGGATTGGCGGGCAACGGCAGGGCGGGAAGGGACAGGCTGCCATCCGGCCGACCCGCGATTTGGTCAGCGCCGGTTTTAATATGATGAATCAGCTGCCGGTACTGAGTCAGGCGTCCGTCAGCCCCTTGAAGTGTGAAGGCAGTGCCTGCCGTAAATTCAGTACGGCGCGGGAAGCGGCCGACGCGGTGGTCAGCGTGCTGGGTGACCGGGCCATCCGGACCTGTACGCAGTCTGCCGAGTGCAGCAGCGGCGGTGAACCCCATCAGCCGGGCACGACGGTGGCGGGAACGGGGTTTGCCCCGATGCTGGAAGCCCATACCAAAACGAATATCGAACAACTGGTGAAACTGGTCAGTGGTACGGCGAAGCCGACGCAGACCAGTCTGACCCGACTGAAAACCGGCAGCCTGACGGTGACGCAGGGGGTCATTCAGGCGTTGCAGCGTGACCCGGACCGGGCAGCACTGACGGCGCGTCTGGCCGGCGAGCTGGCGATGGCGGAGACCACCGAAACCGCGTTACTGATGCGCCGGATGCTGATGACCGGGATGTCCGAACCCAATGCCGCGGCACAATCGGAAGCGCTGGCAGAAGGGGAACGCCGGATTGCCGCACTGGACCGGGAAATCAGTGCACTGAAAAATGAAATGGCCCTGAAACAGGCGCTGTCCCGCAATGCCATCCTGACCATTATTGAACGGGATACACAGCGCATTAACGCTCATCCGCAAAAACAGATTCCGGACAGCCCGGATGCCCGTTTTTATCAGCTGGAAGCCCCTAATCGGGAGCGCAGGTAAGGTCGATGATGGCAGAGAAAAGTTCAAGAGTCAGAAATGGTGTCGCGTTATCACTGATTATCGCTTTGGTGATGGCAATGACGTTAGTGGCAGGCTGGGTGGGGATGCGCTATCCCGAAACCCTGTCTGCCTTCAATCGCTGGCTGGAAAGGCATCAATCGCTTTGGCTGTTATGGCGATTAAGTCTTTACGGATGGCTGTTCTGGGGCGGCTGGAAAACCTGGCAAAGGGTAAAGCATCAGGCGGAATACCGCGCAACACTAATGCGGATGATGGTGGTTAGTCTGCTGTTTATTCTGCTGGGTGAATATGTGCTGTCAGCCAGTCAGGGAAGTGTGTCATGACCACGAACAGTTATCTGGAATATTTCCTGACCCTGCTGGGCTGGGTGGTGAACAATGGCCTGTGGCACCTGCTGATGGCGACCGGGGTGTTTACCCTGCCGTTGGTGGTGAAGGTGATTGCGGTCTGGTTGCAGGTACGGGAAGGGGGCGAAGAAGACGGCTCTGGCGGCTTGCAGTCACTGGCCCGGCTTGAGACTACGCTCTACGGGGCGTTTTTCGTGATGGTGTTCTGCTGTGTGCCACTGGTCAGCGTCAGCCTGACCACCCTTCAGTATGACCCCTCCCGGGCCAAAAGCTGTGGCACCTGGACACCGGCCGCGCCTGAGAAAAGTGGTTATGCGCCGGTGATGTCCAGCCTGAACAATCAGACGGCGGCGGTGCCGGTCTGGTGGGCGATGGTACACCGGTTATCCAAAGGGCTGACACAGGCGGCGGTCGCCACCATCCCCTGCCGGCCGGATTTGCGGCAGCTGCGTTTTGAGGTGCAGCATACCCGCATCAGCAATCCGGCGCTGGCGGCGGAGTTGCAGGATTTTACCCACGATTGTTATGCACTGGCCCTGTATCAATGGAAACAACGTGATCCGGAGCACACCACAGACCCGATTATCCTGCATGATATCGGCTGGCTGGGCAGCCGCACATTTTTAGCCGGCGATTACCGGACACTGCAATCCCGCACACCGAGAGCTGATTTCCCGTGGCAGGAGCACCGGGACAACGGGCGGCCGTATACCGGGCAGGGCGGGTATCCGACCTGTCAGGTCTGGTGGTCAGCCGCTGACACCGGCCTGAAAGACCGGGTGCTGGCGCAGGCCGATCCGGGGCTGTGGCTGCGTTTGTCCGCTACCCTGAAAATGCTGGGTAAAAACACGCCCGCTTATCAGGAAGCGGTGATCCGCCGGCTGGTCAGCCCGGTGAACCTGACCGTTTCCCAGGAAGGCGTGGTGTATGGCGGCTACGGCGGCAGTGCTGATCCCCGTCTGCTGGATGGGGCGAACCGGATCGGGGCTTCCGCCGGTGCACTGTTGGGCGGGTTACTCAGCATGCCGGTGTTCGATGCGGTGCGCCAGGCCCTGCCGATGATGCAGGCGGTGATTTTGATGGCGCTGTATATTCTGATCCCCCTGATTGTGTTGTTTGCGGCGTATGAATTTAACACCGTCTTTACCCTGACCTTTGCGATTTTCGCGCTGAATTTCCTGACCTTCTGGTGGGAGCTGGCACGCTGGCTGGACAGTCATTTGCTGGATGCCCTGTATGGCTCAGACACCCACAGTCTGTTTAATCTGGCGGGCATGCAGAACACCTCGGATGATTTAATCATGGGACTGGTGACGGGGACGTTGTTTATTGTGCTGCCGATGGTCTGGCTGGGCGCACTGGCCTGGGCCGGTGTGCGGATGGGCGATGTCGGCGGCATGATGAGTCAGGGGGTGGGACAGGTCCGGCAATCCACTGGCATGTTCGGTCAGATGGTGATGCAGAAGATGATGTCGAAAGGGAAATAGACAAACCCGTGTTTACAACGTCAGGGATACACGGTTATCCCTGACTCATCGGTTGGGTTTTAGGTCAGTTTTCTATTTTTCCGTCTGCTTAATTTATTTATCATTGCCTCATTCATAAAAGATGAAATAACGGTTTTCAACAAGATGGATAAATGAATTATTTAACGCCAATACGTTATTGATTTAATTTATTCGATTTAATCATGCAGGGGGGTTATATTCGTTTTTATGTCGTTATATTTCATTTTGGGATTTTAATACGCAATATTCATGAGGTGAGTCACAAGAAATATAATAAACCTATGCCATTTTATTTCATATGAATTACACTGTAAATGCTGTAATACTTAACATGTTCTATATCAATAATGCCGTTTTAATGATAGTAGACGATTTATAGAAGCCTCAGTGGTTGAAGCCATTGAGGCTTCGCCGTTTAGTGTCATTAAATAAATGCGGGGAAAGTTCGGCTTACCGAATAAGTTTAGTTTTTTCGCTATTGAATTCATTATAAAAAGGGTTAAATTGGAACGCCTTGAATATCGTCTGAAAAGGTTCAGGGAAAGTCATGCGTGATATTGATAAAAATCACAAAATTAAAAAACAATCCGATCATTTTATTCCTTACAAAACGACGTATGATTTGCGGTTAACAAAAAGAGAACCCAATTTAATCAACATACTGATGCAGGTTCAGGGGTATGAATATGGTTTTTTTACGGTGTTAGGTGTCCGCCCTTTATCACAACGGGGTAACCCGAAAAGCACAGCCATTTATGTCGTTCGGTGCCGGTGTGGTAAATACGCCGTCAGGTCACTCAAGGCCATCAGAAACCCGGCGAATATGAATGACATGTGTGAGCATTGTAGCCACCTATACAACCTGAGACGCAGAAACCGCTTTTTTACTGAAGGGAAGGATGTTGATTTGTCAGAATTAACCGGCATTACCGATAAAAAGCCCCTGGACATTAAAGAATAAAGGAACGGCATTGCGCTTGAGTATGAGCTCCCTGAGCGTGTGAAACAGTGAGGCAGAGATCATCGCACTGACATTGACCAGATTTGATACACACGTTATCATCTGAATGTGATTATTAGTGATCTGTGCGCCTGTAAGGGTCACTCATTCAATGGCGAAAACAAAACTCCCGTAGCCTGCAAGGGAGCGCACTACCCTGCGGTACATCTGCGCACTTTTGGAAGCAGATGTCGTTGGACAACAACCCTCCGTCCGGCGATGAAAGTTATCCGGTGTGATCCACAACCGGCTTACCACGCAATACGGGCAGTATCTGCCTTGCCTCGTTCTGAAAAATATTCACCTGCGTTTTGAGCAATTTTCGATAAACGTCCTGAATCCTGTACAACCGTTAGGTAACAGGAACAGAAGCCATTAAGCATTTCAGCGTCCACGGTGGTGCGGCGTCACTTGGGTAAAAGCGTAGCGATTACCAAGTGACGCCGCTAAGCGGCCAACGTCCAGAGCACGTCCGGCCTGCCTTTACGGCCTATTTGATCCACGTATTACTCAAAGTCACCCGATATTACGGGCTTTTTTCTGTCTGAATCGACTTGTTTCGTTTGTTTTTTAACCGACTGCCTGACAACAGGCTGATACCGAAAAAAGGAGAAATTACCCACGTCACGATAATGAGGCGTTCATCCTGACTGAATCAGGCACTGAACGGGGAGCATGTCATCGCTGTGCTGAGCACGTCGCGAGCTCCTGCAAAAACTCAACACAACCTCGCCCTGCTACACATTGTCTGACGCACCACGGAACGGTGAACCTGAACCGACACGCAGGAACTGGTTTTAAAAATGAATAAAGAAAACAAATGAGAAGGCGAGGCGGAGATGGCGCAGAAATCGGCACGTTCTAAGATTGAACGGTTCAGAAAAGAATTTATTACCCATGCCCGGCAAGCGGGCGGGAGTTTTGCGACGGTGGCGGATCGTGAGCGGATTGCCCGGCAGTTTCTTCACTTTCTGAAAGAAAGGGGCATTAAGCTCCGGCAGATGGACAGCCTCAAAACAAAATATATTGAGCACTACATTGCACTGAGAAAGGCTGACCATATCAGCAATCGGACACTACAAAATGAGATGGCGGCGCTGCGAACCATTTTAGCACAGGCCGGGAAACACAAGCTGGCGGCAGCCGATAATCCGCGTCTGAGCAACCGGGCACTGGGGATTGCCGATATAGATCGCAGGGGAACAAAAATGGCTTTAACTCCGGCAGAATTTCAGGCGGCTTTTCAGCAGGTCGAGCACAAAGATCGGGGCGTGGCGGCGGTGATGCAACTGGCGTATGTGCTGGGATTGCGTACCAAAGAAGCGGTGGAAGCCTATAAATCTTTAGCTACCTGGAAAAAAGCGCTGGAAAACGGTCATACGTCGGTTCGGGTGGTGTTCGGCACCAAAGGTGGGCGACCGAGGCAAACGGTTATACTGGATCGGGAGGCACTGCAACAGGCTATTGACTATGCGGAGCGAGCAAAGGCAGAACGCAGTGGAAAGTTGATTAATAAGCCCACGCTTAATCAGGCGATAGATCGTTACCGTTACGTGGTCAGACGTGCCGGATTGGTGGGTAAACAAGCGCCCCACAGTATGCGCTACCATTTTGCCCAGCAATCTGGCGTGTATTATAAAGCTCAGGGTTTCAATGAGCGGGAAATGCTGGCACTGGTGTCAATGGATTTGGGGCATGGTGATGGGCGGGGACGTTATATCCGGCAGGTGTATTATCAGAATGTTGAGGGTGAATAATAGTTGTATTGATTCATGTTACATCTGATGTGTTCAATGATCTGGACTAACAGCGAGAAGCGGACGCCGTAACATGAAAGCACAGGCCCAAGCGGAGTGGGATAGGATAATGTTATTAAAGCGGTTTATCATCGAAACCATCAATGGCCAATTGAAACTGATTTCTCAAATAGAGCATTCTCGCCACCGAAGTATAAAAGGATTCTTGTTGACCGTTTTATGTGGACTGAGCGCTTACCCTGTTAAAGAAAAGAAACCGTCACCAAAGATCTTATACTCAGAAGACGATTTCCCGGTGGCGGCTTAAAACGGAATAGGGGTTTATTAAATTCCCTGCTATAACAATAATGCAATTAAATTAATTAATTAATTTCAGGCTTTCAGGTATTGGATAAGAAATGAATACTCATGCTCTTAATCTGAACACTACACTTTATGAAATATGAGGGGGGATAAAAAATGTAATGCATTTAATTTAATTTAATGTTTATATGTGAAGAAATATTTGCTTATATATTACTTAAGATAAATTTTAGTATGATACAGTGATCATTTTATGAATGTTAAATAACAATTCATAATTATGCTAAACATGATCCAATTCGATCCATGTTATACATATAATTGTTAGTGGTAAGGTGTATCACTATTTTGGAAAGTTATTTAATGGTTTAAAAATGACTCAATTGTAGATAAAGATGACTATTTCACAGTTATATTTTTAACACCATTATTTTTTATTGCGTGTGTTTTTTTGGACCGTTTTTGATGGTGTTTAGTTATTCATTTTAATTCCCCTATGGTATGAAGCTTAGTATTTAATTTAGTGTGTTCATTTAATTATTAAAAGGAGTGTATATGTCACTTTGTAAAAAAGAAATTATGAAAATGAATTATAATGAGATGATTTCAGTTATAGGAGAAACTAATCGACCACCTGGTGGCATTAAAACCATACTAAATTTCATTAATTCAACAAATATAAATAAATACCATCGTATTCTTGAAATAGGAACCTCAACTGGTTTTACAGCGATTGAATTAACAAAGGCAACTAACTGCAAGATTACAGCAATTGATATTAACGAAAGAAGCTTATCAGTTGCAAAGAAAAATGCAGAAAAATATGGTGTCATCGATAATATTAATTTTCTTCAAGCTGATGCGACAAACCTACCATTTGAAAATGAAGAATTTGATTTTATATTTTCTGGGAATATTATTTCTTATATACCAGAGAGAGAAAAAGCATTGAATGAATATAAACGAGTTCTTAAAAAGAACGGAATTTTATTCGCTTCACCAATGTATTACATGTCTTACCCATCTAAAGAGTTAATTCATCGGGTTAGAGATTCTTTGAAAATGGATATTAAGATTGATAGTGAAGATTATTGGGATTCTTTCTATAAATCATCAGGGCTTGAATTGTATCTAAACAGAAGATATAGATTTGATTTTTTGAGTGATGAACAAATAACTTCATATATATCAGATATATTTTTAACTAATAAAAATTATATTGAAGAAAATATCATGGATTTTGAAACGGAGTCAGCTTTCAAGAAAAAATATGAAGAGTATATCTTTTTGTTTAGAGATAATCTTAGTCAGATGGCTTATAAAGAATTATATATGAGAAAAAGCGACTTTATGTTTGACCGTGAATTATTTACATCCAGCGAGATAAAATAGGAAAAAATTATGCTTATTGATTTTTCAACAGAAAATAGATGGAGTAAAGTTCTCGAGTCAACTTGGTATCGACATGTTTTCCATATATATTCAGACATTATGGAAGGAACATTTTTATTTTATAATGAAAAAGGATTTTCAGCAGCTTCTCTACCTATTACTTGTTCAAGTGTGTCTAGCCCTATGGGATTAGGATCTGATTCTATTCCAGTTAAAATTAATTTGATGGGACAAGAAATCTATTTAGCTGATTCAATGCAATTTTTATTAGAGTATGCATTAAGGTTAGATAATAAAGGTGTCTGGTATACCATGCCATCTTTTAGGGGGGAGGATAGTGATGAACGGCATTTAAATCAATTTTATCATTCTGAATCTGAAATTGTCGGAGGGTTGGATGATGTGATTTTCTTATCTGAAGAATATATAAAATATATTACGGAATATATTCTAAAGAAAGGACGGCTTCAAGAAATAAAAATATCATCTGATCACTTAAAGCATATTAGAAAAATTATTAGTTGGACCTCTTTCCCTAGAATTAAATACCAAGATGCAGTACCCCTGCTTAAGAGTGAGTGTCCTGATGGAATAGAAAGTAGAAATGGCATAAGTATCGTGAACTCGATTGGTGAAAAGTATTTGATCCAAAAACATGATGGTGCTGTTTGGCTTACCCACATGGAACATCAAAGCGTTCCTTTCTATCAGCAATATGATCCTGAAAATAATCAATATGCATTGGCAGCAGATCTTTTGATTGGGATGGGAGAAACAATTGGGTGTGGTGAAAGAGCCGATTACAATAGTGTTCGTCGCTCATTGGATGAGCATCACGTTAATCCTGAGTTGTATCGCTGGTATATAAATATGAAAAAACACTATCCACTCAGAACTAGCGGTTTTGGAATGGGAATTGAACGATATATAGCTTGGTTAACAAAACATCATGATATTAGAGATATTCCAGTAATACTCAGGGATAAAAGCTTTATTGTGGAGCCTTGACTATGAAAGTTTATGTATGGGCTCCATCGAATAACGGCACTGATTTAAACAGTAATGTGTTTTGCTTTGGTGTAGAACGTTTAAAGTCGATGGGATTTGATGTTGTTCAAGATGGCTATTTGAATGAAAGCATAGATGAATTGGGTATTGTGAGTCCCCATCATCTCATCGATTTTTATGATAAATTTTTATCTGACAAAAACAATATATTATTACCTGTCTATGGAGGATTAACCTGCAATTTACTTTTACAAGAAATTATAGAACGAGCTTGTTTGAGCGATCAGCAGCTCTTATGTGGTAAAAGTGATCTGACTTGTTTACTTAATGGTATGTACACATATCATGGAATAAAAAGTTTATATGGTATTGATTTTTCTAAGTTATGTAATCCACATCTGACTAAGATGGAAGTGGATACCATTAAATGCGCTTTTCATCGGGAGCGAATCACTTTTTATTGTCCTAAAATGTATAATGATGGGTATTGGTATCTAGGGGATAGAGAGGATGTCGAACATGAAAAATGGTCCAGTTTTGATGATAGTGACATATTGAAAATATCTGGCGTTTCTGTTGGAGGGAATCTAGAAAGTCTATGCAATTTAATTGGAACAAAATATTTGCCTAGTTTTAATGATAAAATCGTTGTGTTAGAGGCTACTTCAGATGTTGAGCCGAAACGATTCATGATGAACCTAAAGCATCTTGAAATGAGTACAAATATCTCAAGTGCTAAGGCCCTTATTTTTGGCAAGTTCGCACCTAGTTCTAGGCTGAATCATGATAAAACATTCAGAAAAATATTTGATATGGTTTTTTGTAATTTAGATGTACCCATTATTTACAATATAGATATTTCTCATACTGAACCATCATATCCTTTCTATATAGGAGGGAATATATTGATAGACTTATTATCTCAAAAAATAACTATATCTTACGAATGAACTATATCCAAAGGAGTATAATATGAAACGATTGGCTCTTTTATTACATCATGCTGGTACTGCTCCTGATCTCATATACCCAAGTTTAAGAAAAATGGAGCAAGTTGAAACTATAACGTTCTTTATTAGATCTCCTACTAATAAAAGCCTCAATGATATTTATGATAAGGTGATTGGAACTATTGGACCGGGTATTGAGTGTCAAAACGAACTGGATATGATTGAAAAATTCATTGCCTATCACAAAAAATATAAAATTGATGGCGTCTTAACTTTCGCTGAAATGCTATTAAAACCCGTCAGTATTATTTCTAAATATCTCCATATCAAATTTCCATCTCCAGAAATTATAGAACGTGTTCAAAACAAAGCGAAGCAACGGAGAAGACTCGCAGAACAAAATGTTCCAATTCCTAGATTCTTTGAAATTCATGATGCAAGCCAGCTTAAATGCGCCGCTCAATCTATCGGTTTTCCTAGTTTACTCAAACCGAATTTTGGTGGTGGCGGGTATGGAATATTTGAGGTACATAATGAAACAGAATTAAACGAAAAATATCGAGAAGAGCAGAGTAAGTATGAAAATATCATTCTTGAAGGTGAATCGAGTACATTTAATCTTGAAGAAAAAATGATTGGAACTTCATGGCATAATAGTGAACTATTTGCAGATTATGTAAGTGTTGAAAGCATCATAAAATCTGGCCAAATACATCATCTAACGGTCACTGATAGAACTCAAATGTACAAGCCATTTAGAGAATCAGGATTTATCACTCCTTCTTCGCTAAGGGGTAATTACATTCAAAAATTACATGAGATAACGACCGCCGCTCTGGAAGCACTCGAACTAGATAATATGATGACTCATACCGAAATTATGTTTACACCAGATGGGCCAAAAATTATTGAAGTGAATGCAAGACCTGGTGGTACTACTCCTTTTAGGATAGGGAATGCAAGTAACGGTCAATATGACGTATTTTTTCAGTTAGCAAAGTTAGCGCTAGGAGAGGAAATAGATACAAAACCGTATTTTGTTAAGTATGCGGCGTCGAAAGTGAGTTTGTGCCCAGAAGGAGAATGGTTAATTAAATTTATTGATTTTTCAAGGGTTAATGATATTGACTCTATTGACTTAGTGATCCCTATCGCACAAAGAGGTCAGTTAGTTAGTTCTTATCGGGGCATTGAAGACCTTCTAGGGCTTTATTATCTTTCCAATGAAAACGTTCATGCATTGTTGGCAGATATGTATTCAATTGATGGAAAGCTATATGTTCAATATAAATAAATTTGAAGAAATGGAGCTCAAATGGGCTCCTAAACCACTATTACGAATCTCTGATGTATTTGTTTTTCCTTTTGCGCATGCTAATTATTTAGATCAGGATACGATTTTTAATAATTATTATCCTTTAATAGCTAGTCAACACTCAAAATTGTTTTATATACGAAGTCATGGTGATGATTTTTGTATTACGCCTTACTCCATTTGGGAGAGAGAAAGTAAATCGGCCGTCTATTCGATAGGTGCAGGAGTTTATGAAAATCAAGAGGTAGACCTGTTATTAATCGAAGTTTTTGATAAAACTAAAATGCTCAATGAGGATGTCGAAAACATCAGTAAATATATCCAATCTTCAGTGGGTGTTATTGATGTTAAAATATCTAACAAATTAAGATGGAACGCAAAATGGATAAATATATCAATCGTTCTGAAATAAATGGTTTTCTGGAAGAGTCTGAATTCCTTTATAAACTAGGTTATGGTAAAGGTATTCCTGTTTATTCTAGTTTTGGTATTCATACAATAGAGCGATTTATAGAAACATTTAAGATGCTATTATTGGAGAATAATATTTATTTTTACGAAAATAGAGTTGAAAAATTAATTGATAAGGATTATTTTCACAGAGTATATTTAAATATTAATGAGTACACAGATGAAAATATACTTTTCAATAATGATTATATCATGTCAGATGCATTAATTAGTAATCTAAGATATCTTATGTCAGAATCGGCAGAAGAAGATAAATCTGTATTTTCTAGTTCGGCTATTTTTAGATATAAGACGAGTAAACTTATACCTTTATATAAAGATCGATATATTTATCCAGTGGTTCAATTAGATCGTAAGGTGAAAGGAAAGAATGTGCATGCTTACATAGAACAATTGAAGCATCTATACCTATGTTTTTTTAGAGAGATAGGTATAGATATTTTCTTTCTTGAGGCTGAGGAAGTGCCATATTATGCTAAATATGAATTGTACTTTATAACTGGTGAAGGGAATGGATGTTTTACAAAACTCGGGATGGTTTATGTGCTTTCTGATGAGTTTAAGAAAAACTTAGGAGTGAGTTTAGATGAGGAACTCGTAGATTCTGGTTTTTCAGGCCGTACATTGTTTAAATCGATAGAGAATACTAGTTTGACTTACGGAAAATTTATGATTCATCCCAATGTAACACCTATCGATTTTATGTACTCGTGTACACATGAATTTGAGTTTCAACCAGAAATAGTCGCTAGTAAATTTGCATTAAATGCGAAGCGTTATTCGTCCACAAAATTGGCCTACCGACAATGGAAAAAAAGTGGGATACCTTTCTATATTTTGTTCCATGATGCTGTATCACTATTTTTTCTCGAAAAAGAAAGTGGGTACAATGAAAAACTCTTTCAAGATATCTATTCTGCATTAGATTTTCTTCTCAATAAAAAGGTTTCTATCGTTCAGGAAGTTCTGGAAAAAAGTCAGCACCTCCTCAATTTTTCGAAGCAACAATTTGTGGTACATTCTTGTAGGGCATGTCATAAGGATTTCTTCTATGGATTTGTTTATGATAATAAGGGGCATCACTGTCTTCACTGTGGAAGAGAAATAGAAAAAACCATATTAAATATTAACCCAACTAAAAGGTTTTATTGAAAATGAAGCTTTCTCACGGAAATTTTTCTTCACTACATAAAAACGTCAAAGCAAGGGTGATAGAAAATTTTGCCAGTAAGTTTATTAGTTCTATGTTGTTGCCTTTTACTGCTATTTATCTGGTCAGATATTTCGGTTCTGAGTTGGCTTCATTATTATTGGTTATTAATGTCATATTTGGTTTGCTCGTAAATTTGATTAGTGGTTATATTTCTGATGGTTATGGTCGTCGTCGTATTGTTTTATATGCAGAGATAATTAGATTTTTTGCATTTATTCTTATGTCATTTTTTAATTCTCCTTGGCTGATTCACGCTTCAGGTACGTATTTTATGATGCTCATTGTTTCACTTTGCTGGGGATTGTCAATGCCTGTCAATGATGCTATGTTGATTGATTCAAGTACGCAAGAACAGCGAAAATATATCTATTCTATTCTATATTGGACCGGTAATTTATCGGCTGCTTTTGCAGGAGCTATGGGCGGTTTTCTTTTCCAAGATTACTTGTTTGAGATATTTATGATCATGTCGTCCTTATCGTTCATCAATTTATGCATTATCAAGTTCTTTATAGAAGAAAGTTATTTTCCTGATTGGCAACAGCGGACTCTTAATGAACATGTTATTCAGCTAATAGTCAGTTATAAAGTTGCTTTACAAGATAGAAAATTTGTCATTTTTCTTTTGGCAGGGGCTATTATTCTGTCAAGTGAACTTCAACTTACCAATTATATTGGCATTCATCTCTACCAGAATATGCCTCAACAGGATTTTTCATTTTGGAAAGTTAAGGGAGCAGAAACTTTGGGGATACTCAAGAGTCTCAATACTATATTAGTGGTTGTTTTTATATTAATGTTCAAGAATGTGGCTGCTAAGCTTACCGAACGGAAAAATATTCAATATGGAGCATTACTCTTGGTGATGAGTTATAGCTTAATGTCATTTACATTAGATATCTATTTGTTGATTGGGTTTATGGTAATTGCGACTTTAGGGGAGGTATTTTATGGTCCTTCGGAGCAAGCAAGCTTGGCTGAGCTTATCCCTGATTCTAAAAGGAGTATTTACTTAGCCTGTAGTGGACTCCGATTTAATCTTTCTTTATTGATCGTTTCGGCAACTGTATTTATCAGCACATACCTTCAACCGATATACACGTCGCTTGTCATTTTGGGACTCGGATTCTGTGGTATTCTTATTTATCGTATTTTTTACGCCATCAATGAAACAACGGTAGAGGATCGTTTATAGTGATGGATAAAGGATTGAACGTCCGGATACGCATCGGCTTAATGAGGCGTCAATTATCCACCTTGAAGTTATTATTCGAGGGGAATAAGTGAGTTAGGCTAAACGGCCCAGAATGAGCTATCACGTGAAATGGGCATTGACAGCCAGTCTTCCGACTAACCCAAAAGCCCATCGTCTCCCTGACATTATTTTCTATCCCAGAAAATGAATTACCCATTGACCTGATGATGTCCGTTTATTAGCGTAGTCAGACTTATCGATGATCCGGTCGCTTGTGAGGATCACCTTCGGGCAGCGACAGCAACACTCCTGTAGCCTGCAAGGGAGTACACCATCGTGTGGTACATCTGCGCACCTTTGGAAGCAGATATTGTCAGCCTAATGACGATGAAGGTTGTTTAATTTTATCCATCATGGCCAACCGGCCAGTCACCCAACGGGGAACACGTTTCCCATTGGGTCGGTGTTCTCCGTTTTTTTATTCAGGAGAATACCATGCAACAAAATACACCCCCGACGACGGTGCACACTGCGCCCGTGTCTGAACATTCCTCTTTTGCTGACCTTTTTCCACAAACCAGTTCACTGGAGCGGATGCTGTTGGAGCACACGTTCATTAAAGCTGCCGCTGTGCTATGTGAAAACTACCGGCGTGATCGGTGGCAGTTCCGAAAGGTGTCAGATACCGTTGCTTATGTCGTACCAACACGGTCGGATGCATATGTTGTCAACGTCAAGACAACGGACTTTAACGGCGAAGTCTCCGCTGATACGTTCGGGTTGATGGTGACCCTGACCGTATTCGGTTATCTGGCCGCACTAATGAAGCAAGGCGGGTATGCTGATCAGTTTTGTAATCTGCGTGAATATGCGGCGTTGCAACATCCCCAGGCTCAGTGCATTCGGGCGGCTCTGGGCTTAAAGGGAGGCTGTGATGCCAAATAATGAACACATTATGCTGGACAGTCTTGCGCTGTTGGCCGTGTTTCCCGACAAGACCCCGCTGGAACGGTTGTTTCTGGGGTTCCTGCTGACCAATACCGCGTCAACATTGTGTGGCGCTCACCAGCCTGAACAGTGGATAAGCCGACAAGTCTCTGAATCGCTGACTTACCTGGTGCCGATGCGGACGGAAACCTATTCTGTTTACCTGCCGGACATACAATTGACGGTGACTCTCTCCGCCGATGCCTTCGGGCTGGCGGTTACCTCAATCGTATTGGCCCGTGTTGCGGTGCTGGATGAACCGAATGAGGAAGCGTATCGGTTCTGTGCATTGCAGGAGTACGCGCAGCAGCACCCGGAAAACGACCTGATAAGAACGGTCATGACACTAAAGCCTAAAGAAGCGGTTGTCAGCCCGTCATTTCTCCATAACAACAATAATTATCACTGACGTTATCAGCACATGGGGCTGTTAACGCTTTTCTTAAGCGCCTGACCAGGGAAGCCAAAACACCTTCCCGGTTCCGGGCGGGTGTTTTCTTTATCTAACGTGAAATCAAGGAACACCATCATGAACCCTATTTTTTTACCGGCACCGGATGATGCCGACACCGCAGTACATGAGGCATTGTTTACTGCGCAGGTAACCGGCCTGAGACAACATCCGACAGCGTCACAGCCATTGCTGACAGATACCCTGACGATAGGGGAAGCCTCCACCATTACAGAAGTGGTGCAACGCCTGAAGGTCATTCACATTTTGGGGGACTGGCCGGCACTGGAGACGTTATCCGGTCAGTGTGAGCGGGCTTTTTTTCCGCTGACCGTCATGATTGTTGACGCGCAGGACAGAAAAGTGCTCGGTGGCCGATTTGATGACGAAATTGTCTGGGCGCAACCGGTCACGCTCACGTCGGAACGTTTGTCACTGAAACGACAGCAACAGCGATTATGTCAGGCTGCAATGCTTGAGCAGAGCTGGCAGAATGCGCCGGCGGCCCGTGCGTTATGGCATCAGGCGCATTTATTGTCACTGCATCGGGTTTCATCCCGTTATCAGCAGTGCAGTGAAGTGCAAGATATCCTTCGGCACGGTGTATCGGTCAGTCTTCAGGCGGCTGCATGATGACCACAATAGGTTTAACGGTCTGGCAGGTGATTGCCGCAGCTTTACTGAAACGGCATTTTGGCCTGAACCTGACTGACACGGTATTGTGTGAAACCGATACTGCGGCAGCACTGATAGCCCGCGGTGTCCGGCCTTCAGAAGCCATTAACGAACTGGTGGATAAATACGACTTAATCCGGCTGAACACGCAGGTTATCCCGCGCAGTACGCCTTATCTGGATATCCACGACGAGCTGACGGTCCTGTTTGACAGCGGTCTGGCTGACAGGCTTTTCAGGCAAACCGACCCGTAATTCTTTTTTTTTCAATCTACCCATCGGGGGAACCGCTTTCCCTGACGGGACGGTTCCGCCTGTTTATTTTTTATCATCTGAGTGAGGAAATTAACCATGGCAGAATGGTGCACCAATCAACTGGAAATCACCGGCAAATCCGTCTGTATCGATGTGATGCAACAGTGGGTCTGCGGGGAAGAAGTTCCCCGTTACCGCCAGGCGGTGCTACAAAGCCTGCGCCTGTTTCTGGCCGGCTGTGCAGGAATACTGAAACCCACCAAACCGCAGACGTATACGCCATATCCGGCGTTAGTGCGCGGCACGGCGGCCCCGACGGCACAGCATCTGGCCTTTGAGCAGTGGCTGCTGCTGTTGCAGCATAATGTGTCGCTGAATACGGATAATATCAAACGTATTGATAACCTGTACCGGCAGTCCGGTCTTGGCCTGATGCAGTGGGACACTGTACCGGAAGCGGCGCGTGATGTTATCGCCCGTCTGCTGACCCACCAGTATACCGACTGGTTTGGTCTGGTGGGCTGGTCGGATACGCCCGATATCGGCGCCTGTTGGGATAAACTGAATGTGTATCCGCAGGCGGCGCAGCCCTGTGACATGCTGATGATTATGGCAACAAATCTGGCTACTGAAATCAGCGGCAGCAGTGGCTTACTGAAAGACATTCCCACCACCGGACAGTTTTATGAGGAGCAGTACGGGCTGGAATGGCCGTTTGGTCACCATGTGCGCTGGGAGCGCCGGAATGTCAGCAGCTTAACCGTGCGGTTTGATTCGCCCTGGGCACCGCCTTCACCTGAACTGATGGGGGAGCTGTCCGCGATATTTGACTGTGAAATCCGCCACTGGTACAGCGACGCATCAGGCAGCCTCAGAGGCTACGACTGTTATGACCAGGGTGAGCATGTGGACAGTGGCCACGGACAGTCCGGCCAACACCGGCCGGCACTCTATCTGGTGACCGGCGAGCAACAGGAAGCAGCGCTGGCTCTGCCGGCTATCGCGGTCGGGCAGTAACCGGCTGTTTCACCGCCTTACTTTCTACAAATTGACCACGTCAACCGAAAGGGGAACCGTTCCCTTTTCGGGGCGTGTTTTCCTTTTTTCACTTTTGTTCTGCAAGGAAAACATGCAATGGCCTCCCGAACCGATCATCAGAAAGAATTTATGTCACTGTTTAAGCAAACAGCCCGTTATCAGACCCGCTATCAGGTCTTCCGGGATTTTTGCAATTGTGCCATGGCGGCGATTCACAATAAGCACTGTTTCAGTGAGGAGCTGGAGCAGTATTACCTGAAAACCATCAAGAAGTACGAACGGGCCGATGTTGACCGGATTGTGCAGCTATTTTCCCATGTGGTGCTCGGACTGGCGCAGGAGTCCTGTGATTTTCTCGGCAGTGTATTTATGCAGCTGGAGCTGGGTAATAAACATCTTCAGCAATTTTTTACCCCCTGGGAAGTGGCCAGAATGATGGCACAAATGCAGTTGCATGATGCGGCAGGGCTGTTGCAGACACAACCGTTTATCACGATGTGCGATCCCTGCGTCGGGGCGGGTTGTATGATACTGGCTGCTGCCGATGTACTGAGAGAATTGGGGCATGATCCGTTGTGCAGCCTGTGGGTGTCAGTGGTTGATATTGACCCGCTGGCGGCGGTGATGGCGTACATCCAGTTATCCCTGACCGGTATTCCGGCCGCGGTCACCATCGGTAATTCTTTGCATGATGGCGGCAACAAACGGACGCGTTACACACCCGCGCATTATCTGGGTAACTGGTCTGCGCGTTTGCGGGAGGCTGAGCTTATCGCCGCCTGACCGTATTTTTCAACCACAGCGCCTTTCGGGGTGCTTTTTTTGTTTTTAATTCGCGTTAGTGCAATGAGTTAGGGTGAAAATTAAGTTGATTCAGTAATCCAGTCAGGGAGTGAATCGAGTCAGATTAATTTTCATTTCCGTAAAAAGAGTTATGCCTTGTTTCCGACCGGGATTCACCGACACTGAGCCCCGTCTGAACCGAAAAGAGGAAATACGATGTTTCAGCGTTTTAAATCCCGTTTTGCCCGTCAGAGACTGCCGCAGCCCAAGTCCCACCGGTCGGAAGACAGCAAGGGCTATTTTCAACCCCAATCAGCTGATGAATTGGCAGCAACGCCCCTGCACCGGCAATATCTTCAGCAATTATGGCAAAACAGTGCACTCCCTGAAGGACTGTATCAGCGCTTTTATCTTGCGCCGGTAAAGCAATTGCTGGGCAGTGTCCAGCAGGTGCCGGCAACCCCGGAGGGAGAATGGTCAGCGTTAGGGGGATTTGCTGACCTGACGCTGGCATTTACCGCCTGCACTGTGCGGCTGGCAAAAGGGCATATGTTGCCGCCGGGGGTGCCGCCGGAAACCCAGGCTGCCCAGAGTCTGCTGTGGCAGGCGGTGGTGTTCTGGGCTGCGTTGTTTTACCACCTGCCGTTGTTGCGGCAACTGGAAGGGGAGCTGGAAAACGGGTATCACTGGCAACCGGGAGCCTGTATGCCTGACAAACCCTTTCGTTTCCGCTTTCATTCCCCGGAAAACATCCCGGCGATCCCCCAGGAAGTGTTTCTGGCGGCCAGTCTGGTACCGGAAAAAGCCATGATGTGGCTGGTTTCCGTCCCGGAAGTCTGGCACTGCCTGATGCAGCATCTTAATGGCCGTCCGTCCACCGTGCCGCTGATTGATGCGCTGCTTCAGGAAGCAGCCGGACAGGTTCATTCACCGCTGGATAAACAGGTAACTTCACCCACTGTGACAGAAGTGGCTTTTGCTGCTGAAAACGGATCAGTCACTGCCTCGGAAACAACTGCGATCCCGCCGGTCAGTGAAATAAACCGTTCATCGCCGTCTGCGACGGATGATACCCGGACACTGTTATCATTATTTCAATCAACTGATTGATTTTTTCGTGTCAATCTGACGGAAAAACTCACCCGCATGATGCAAAACTGATCAAACGATCGGGGCGTGAGGCAGAAGTCTTGTCATAAACAGTAACCTAACTTCATCATTTAACAGTAAATAGTTTAAGTGGTGATGTGTATTTTGGTATTTGCACGGGTTTTCTGAGCAAAAAAACGTGCAGGTATGATAACTGAGGGAAAAAAGAAGATGTTGCACACAGCAGAAACGTTCAGTTGGGATGAGCTATTAGAAGAGTATTTTTTTTCACATATCCTGAGACCGGATACCGAGTGGAGTTACCGGAAGGTGGTGCGGGGATTTACCCGGTTTATGGGGGAAACGGCCTCACCGGCACAGGTGACTTACCGGGAGGTGCTCCGGTGGCGGCGTCATCTTATGCTGGAGAAAAAACAGTCGAGCCATACCTGGAATAATAAGGTTGCACATCTGCGGGCGATTTTTAATTTCGGCATGGAGCAGAAACTATTGCCACATACCGAGAACCCGTTTAATAACGCGGTGGTGAAAAAAGAGAAGAAAAAGAAAAAAATCCTGAGTGAATCCCAGATAAACCGCATTAATCTGCTGATGGGGAAGTATGCGGAAGACGAAAGAACTCAGGTCACGCCAAAGGGAGGGCGCTGTGCCCTGTACCCGACCTGGTACTGGACAACGGTGCTGGCGACCTTGCGTTTTACGGGGATGCGTCAGAATCAGTTGCTGCACCTGCGGTTGCGGGATATCAATCTGGAAGGCAACTACATTGAACTGGGTCTGGCAGGCAGCAAGAACCACTGTGAATGGGAAGTGCCGATAGTTTATCCGCTGAAACCCCGGCTGGCACAGTTACTTGAACGGGCGGTGGCGGCCGGCGCGAAAGCGGATGATCCGATTTTTGACCTCAGCCGGTTAAGTGTGCCGCACCCCAGCCGGCTTTCCCGTTACAAATACGACATTAACCGGGAAAAACAACAGCTCCGTTCGTTCTTCCGCCGGTTATCCAGAGAGTGTGATTTTGCCGTTTCCCCACACCGGTATCGGCACACGGTGGCGTCAACGCTGATGAAATCGCCGGATCGCAATTTGCCGATGGTGAAACGCTTACTGGGGCATCGCAATGTTGCGACGACGCTGGAGTACATTGATCTTGATATGGAAGTGACAGGGAAAACACTGGAGCGGGAACTGGGGTTATACACCGATCGCGTTGACAAGGATTCCGATGAGAATGAATAAACCGGCTTAAAAAAACAGGGCGGGACTCAGACAGGATTGAGGTGGAGGTGGCGTGTGAGCGGCCCTGCATCAACATTGATGGCATAAAAAGCGATATTGCCCGTTCTGTGTCCCGCGAAGTTTTCACCTGACTTGACATCAGAATCAATTACTGAAATCATTACCTTCAACAAGAAAAGGGTAACTGTTAAAACAGCTACCCTGTATCTTGTCTTAAACATCACAATAGCGTGCAAATTGTCATTTAACACTTTATTAACTATTGTTAGTTTTTTGCGCTTTTGTCAGGAAATTTAACAACCTCTGACAAACCCGCATCAAATCTTGGTGCCCGGACTCGGAATCGAACCAAGGACACGGGGATTTTCAATCCCCTGCTCTACCGACTGAGCTATCCGGGCTAACGGGGCGCATTAAACCGTATTCATGCTAATCCGTCAAACACTTTTTGCGAAAAAATGATGAAAACTGATTATTTGATGTATTTTTATACCAATCTAGTGTGGTTATTTAGCTTTGACTGCTTTTTATTAACTTAATGCACCATTTTTTCGGCATTTTGCGATAGTTAGAATATCCTGCGTTAGCAGTTTTGCTGTGATGACATCTTCAATATCTCTTTTTACTAATAGTTTACTGAGACATCCTTCAAGGATGAGTTCCATCTGTTTCGCTACTTGCTCGTTATCGTCTATATCGAGTTGTTGCAATAACGCTGATGTGTAATGGAAAGAGTTTTGTTTTTGCAGCTCTGCCAATTGGTGAATAGGGTGATCTATGTCAGGGAAAGCACTGCAAGCGGCAATAAATAAACAGCCCGGATAGCGTTGTTCCTGCACTTTTTCTTGAAGTGTATCGTAACGCGCCAATAATTTCTGTTCAGGGCTTAGCACTTCGTCCAGCAGGATTTGGCGCTGCCAAATTTCAATCTGTTGGCTGTGATAACGCAAGCAGTCATAGAGCAGAGCTTCTCGGTCAGGCCAAAAATTTTTTATATGGCCCATATCAATATCAAGGGGTGTTAAAAGTGTCTCCAATGATGCAGACAGACCATATTGTTCCAGTAAGTTCAGGACATGGCTAAGCACATATTCGCGTTGCACAATGGTTCTCCTTTCAGGTTATTTTTGTTGTATACCCTTTGGGTATATGTGCTGTACGTGTTGGCTAAAACGTTCCGCATTCATGAATCCATTGACTCTAGAATCGGTTATTTCATTCCCTTGAACGTCAAAAAACAAAATAGTCGGAAGCCCCAGTACCTTCAATTTTTGCAGTAATTCTTTCTGTTTTGGCCCGTTATCCGTGACATCTGCCTGTAGCATAAGGAATTGACTCAATTGTGTCTGTACTTGTGGGTCACTGAAAGTATATTTTTCAAACTCTTTGCAGGCAGCGCACCAGTCAGCGTACAAATCCAACATGATAGGTTGATGGCGATTTTCAGCTAAAATTTGGCTTAATTCTTGCCAATCATTTACTCGCTGGAATTTTATTACTGTTTTTTGTTGCTCTATTGTAGGGGTTCCCCATACCCAATCTTGTAAAGGGCGCGCAGCAATAAGGGCCAGAGCCAGTAAAATTATCTGTAAGGTACGAAGCCAACCGTTTTTGCTGTGCAATGTTATTGCGAAAGCCCAAATAAGGAAAGCAATCGTCAACATACTCCATAATCGGACACCCCATGTATCGCCAAGTACCCGTTCCAGCAAGAATACTGGCAGCGCCAGAATAATGAATCCGAAACCTTCCTTAACGTACTGCATCCACGGGCCACTGCGAGGCAGGAGTTTATGACCGAATAACGTGACAGCGATAAGTGGCAAGCCCATTCCAAATGCGTAGAGATAAAGGGTAAGGCCGCCAACCAGTGTATTACCACTTTGGGCAATATAGAGCAAGATGGCACTGAGTGGTGCGGTGGTGCAGGGGGAAGCAATAAGACCGGCCAAGGCTCCCATAAAAAATACGCCAATGTAAGAACCACTTTGTTGTTGATTGCTCCAATCCACCAAGCGAGTTTGGACAGAAGAAGGAAGTTGCAGTGAATATAATCCAAACATAGATAAGGCCAGCAAAATAAACAGTACTGATAGCCCGATCAGAATATAAGGGTTTTGTAGGGCCGCCTGAAATTGTAAACCGGCAGCAGCAACGACCAATCCAAGTATCGTATAAGTGAGTGCCATCCCCTGGACATAGCTTACGGCAAGCCAAAAAATCCGTTTCATACTTTCGGGGCGTTTCTGGCCCAGAATAATGCTGGAAATCAGTGGATACATCGGCAGTATACAAGGAGTAAAAGCGATGCCAATGCCAATCAACAAAGCCCATAGCGGTGAGAATGGAACATCATGATCTTTGGTCTGGATATCTTTCTGTTGCGGCTGTGCTTTTGAAGATATTGTTTCTTGAGATGTTGCTATATCTGATGATGCTACGGTTTCATTATTGGGTGATGTTGAAGCAATAACGGCTTGTAATGGCACGTTCAGGGTTTCTGGAGGATAACAATAACCCGCTTCAGCACATCCCTGATAAGTCACTTGAAGAGAAGAATCATTGGTGGCAGATAGTACAGGGACATCAATACGCGCAGATTGAAAATAAACTTCTGTTTTCCCAAAAAACTCATCCTCATGATCTACGCCCTTGGCATACGAGATGTTACCTAACGATGCTTGATTGGGCATGATGCTGAACTGTTTTCGGTAGAGGTAATAACCCGGTTTGATATCCCAGTTCAGGGTGAGTTTATTTTCTTTTTGCTGAAAATCAAACATAAATGCTTGATCAGCAGGGAGGTAGAGGTTTTGCCCTTGTTGTTCAAACAGCGCGCTGGACTTGATAGGAGAAAGAGCGATACTGCTGAACAGCAGAAACAAAATGAAAATACGTTTCATCATAAGCAATCTTTGACCCGCCTGTATCGTAAGTTTGATTCGTAAAATTTATGGGAATCTGCACTATAACCGATGATGCCCATAGCAGAAAGTCACTTGGTTAATATTAATACTATGCTATTTTTGGGTAGGGAAAGATTTTGAGGCAGGAATATCTCAGGGGCATTGTCAGCCCCTGAGATAACGTTATTCAAATAATAGGTATTGCAAAGTTACAAGATGATACCACCCAACAGAAAACCGAATGTGACGGCGAATACAACGGCAATAGTCCCGGGAATAAAGAACGGGTGATTGAATACAAAACGCCCGATACGGGTAGTTCCGGTATCATCCATCTGTACGGCTGCAACCAGAGTAGGATAAGTTGGTAGAATAAACAGGCCCGAAACCGCAGGGAAAGATGCAATTGCAGTTAATGGCATAACATGCAGCGCCAGTGCCATTGGCATTAAAGCTTTTGCTGTAGCTGCTTGTGAATAGAGCAAAGCTGAACAGAAGAAGAAAATAACTGCCAGCAGCCATGGTTGAGCATGAATTAAACTTCCCGCAGTTTCTTTGATCCAGTCCATATTAGCTTGAACAAATGTATCCCCCAACCATGCGACTCCCATAATACAGATACATGCGCTCATTCCAGCTTTAAAGGTACTGGAATTTAAAATAGCATCGGTATTAACAGAACAAACAACAGTTGTGAGGGTAGCAATACTTAACATGATGATAAGGATCGCACTGGTGGTATTCATAAGTGGTTTTTCGATTAAGCCAATACTTGGACTATTAATAATCGCATAAGTAACAATCCCAATGACTCCTAATAGAAACAGCAGTACAGAGAGTTTAGCTTTTGGTTTGATATCAATCTTATGGCTGCTGCGTAGTTCAACGAGACCATCCGCAAGGCGTTGCTGGTAAATAGGATCGTTAGACAATTTGGCATCTAAAAACCATGAGACGATGAATGACATCAAAATAATCGCAGCAAATGACGAAGGAATTATTACCATCAACATGTGAATATAACTGATACCCTGCCTTTCCATAATAAAAGACATATAGACGACTGCGGCGGAGATTGGCGAAGAGGTAAGCCCAATTTGTGCGGCTACGACAGCTGTTGATAGTGGTCGGCATGGTTTGATGCCTTGTTCTTTTGCTACTTCGGCAATTACGGGTTGTGTTGCCAGAGAGATATTCCCTGTTCCGGCCAGCAGCGTCAAACAATAAGTGACGATTGGTGCGAGGATAGTGATATATTTCGGATTTCTGCGCAGTAGTTTCTCTGTTTGTTGAACCAGATAATCTAGCCCTCCGGCGACTTGCATAACAGAAATAGCAGCGATAACTCCCATGATGATTGAAATAACGTCAAATGGAATATTACCCGGTTTGACACCGATTGCAGACAGAACTAAGACCCCAAGTCCTCCAGCAAAGCCAATACCGATTCCCCCTAATCGTGCTCCCAAAAAAATGGCCAGCAGAACGATAATTAATTCTACGGCTAACATATTACGTACCCCTTGAATTTTTAATGTTGTGAAAATTTATTGTTAAATTTTTGTATAATTAATAAAGATGAAAACTTTGTATTATATTTAGCCATCATCAGAAAATTTAACTTTATATGTCGAATGTTTTTATTTATTGTTGATTAATTTAATAGAGATTACATCATTATATATTGTTTTAACACAAACTTTTTGTGTTTTTATAAGTATAAATTACGTTTTATTTTTGATATAAAGGTTGGTTATAGTTAAAAGAAAAAATTTTTCTTAAATCATCACAAGTGATTTTAATGTAAAATTTATGTTGCATTTAATATGCAAGATTGCGAGATATGTAATATTGTTTTGGTTGTTATAATATGAACTATAATATAGTTCATATTATTTTTTGATTTCCATTCAAATGAGTATGATTCTGAAAGTGATGGTTAATATTAACTGATAATATTGCCAAACATGACTATAGAAATGGGGACAGTAATAACGGAAAGTATTGTACTTAACATGACTGAAAAAGCAGCTTTTTCAGGATGTAAATTAAGGTTACTTGCAATAACAACTACATTACCAGCCATAGGCGTGGCTAACATTAATGCTATTACAGTTAATAAATCATCAGGAACTTGAATTATATAATAAAAGAATGACATTCCAACAATAGGATATATTAGGTGTTTCCATAGTATTGAGAAAAAGGAAAATTTCCAATCAATCTCTATCTTATAAAAAGAAGATAGGGTAATTCCAATAACCATCATGCCAAGAACGCTATAAGCACCCTTAAAATTTTCTAGCGTGGAGATCAGTATTGAATTTAATGTGATATCACTGCCTTTAAAAAGCACACCTAAAATTGCAGAATAAATGATGGGTAATTTAATTATTTTTATTAGGCATTCTTTTGTGGTTAAATGACCTTTGGCTGTAATGAAATAACCTACTGTGAATTCATATAGGTTGATACCTATTATGATGAAGATGGTAATAGCTATTTGGTTGGGGTTGAAAATGGCAAAAGCTATTGGTAATGCAAAATAGCCCGTGTTGCCTGTTCCTCCTGCAAATCCAAAGAGATTGGATTTATTACAACTCCATAAGGTTTTCCCTATAGAATAAGCGATAAATGCAGCAAGTGATGCCGTTAAAAAACTTGCAATTGAATATGAGAAATAAGTTAAATCGGAAGGTGATTGTATTATTGAAATGAAAATAACAACAGGGGATATAACATATATTAACAATGATGATATATCTTTTGTTTTTAAATCCAATTTTTTACCGATAAAAAAACCTATTAATGTGATAAGTATTAATAATAATACTCTAAGCATAACTTCAAAAAACATAAATCACCTAAATTTTTATAAAATATTAAGCCTACAATATTAGTAGGCTTAATATTTTTAGCAAGTTAATTCTAGTACAGTCGCTGTTGGAATTATGGATGAGCCATAACACCGTTGAAGCCAACGCTCACCTTTGACTTCCCCTCTGCCATGAACACATCTTAAATTGTTGAAAATAACCAGATTTCCAGGATTCCATTCTTGAGTAAAAACAACTTCATCAATGGCATCATGTAAGCTAGCTAATGCTTTTTGCGCTTTTTCATTTATACCTATTGTATTATGGAATGCTACTTTCATTTCATAAATTCCATCAATACGATCTAGTACAGATGTGTTAACTTTTTTCAAATTAACATTAAATGTGGCAGGAGCAGTATGAACATATAACTTACTCATTAATGTGTCTATTTCAGCCTCGGAAATTTTTTCTAAGGCTTCGCTAAGTGAAGCTAATCTTGTTCCTGTTTTATATTTATCAGCCAAACACATTAATGATAATGTATGTGGTCTCAGGTTTCTATTTAAGTAGGCTGCGTCAGTGTGATAATCAAATTCTACTGTTCCATTACTGGATGGTATATCTTCTTTAGATTTAACAGGAACAATTTCGTGGACAAGGGCTCCATCTTTTTCTTCCTTGTATGAGAATGGATTGAAGCCTAATGCGTTACTTATCCCGAGAATACTAAGCTCTGAGATAATTCCTTTTTCTTTCGAGACAGTTCCGTCAGTTGGAACGGAAGGTATGGTTTTATCTATAGGGATATTAGTAAATTGGATATATCCTTTTCCATAGTTAATTTCATCACGAAGAATTTGAATGTCAGGTAGAAATTTCTCAGAAATTTCTTTACTCATAATAATTAATTCTTTGTTAATTTCTTTTGCGTTTTCAACTATTCCGTAAAGCTCCTCTTGCCATAATTGACATACTTTATGAGGTATAACTATCTTCACGATTTTATCCTTGCTATTAATATATATCATGCGTATTTAGTTTGTTGATAATACAATATTTTTTTATTTTTGTAACTAAACAATAAATGTCGTTATGTAATGATTTTTATTATAACGCTTTGAATTTAAATAACAAAATATTAATATATAGTTAAAATATTCACTTATATTTATTGTTTTATAAGTAAAATATTACTTATTGTGAATATTGAAAATATATTTGTTCATTATTAAGGTTAAGAAAGTAAAAATAGAATGATTCATATGATGAATTAAAAAGGCACGCTTCCGGTTGGAATTGCGTGCCTCAATAATTAAGACGACTTCGTTATTATAAGTATTTAATTAGTCATCAAAACGTTTTGCTTTATAAGTTGGATGTTTTAGGTTCTCAACGGAGAAAATATCATCTAACTCAGCTTCGGTCAGCAAACCGCGTTCCAGCACAACTTCACGAACGCTCTTGCCGGTTTCAGCACAGATCTTGCCTACGATATCACCATTATGGTGGCCAATGAATGGGTTCAGATAAGTCACGATACCGATAGAGTTGAATACGAAGCTTTCGCATACTGCTTTGTTAGCAGTGATGCCGTCGATACACTTCTCAACCAGATTGCGGCATGCGTTGCCCAAAATGGTCATGGATTCAAACATCGCCTGACCAATCGCTGGTTCCATAACGTTAAGCTGCAACTGGCCTGCTTCTGCTGCCATTGTGATGCAAATATCGTTGCCAATAACCTTGAAACAAACCTGATTAACAACTTCTGGCACAACTGGGTTTACTTTAGCTGGCATGATGGAAGAACCAGCCTGCAATTCTGGCAGATTGATTTCATTCAAGCCAGCACGAGGGCCGGAAGAAAGCAGACGCAAGTCGTTACAAATTTTGGACATCTTAACAGCCAGACGTTTCAACGCACCGTGAACCATAACATAAGCGCCGCAGTCGGAAGTCGCTTCTATCAAATCTTCTGCTGGAACACAAGGTAATCCTGTGACTTCGGCCAGTTTTTCAACAACCAATTTCTGGTAACCTGGAGCAGTGTTCAAGCCTGTACCGATAGCCGTTGCGCCGAGGTTTACTTCCAGCAGCAGTTCTGCCGTACGGGTGATGTTCTTGATTTCTTCTTTCAGCAACATGGAGAAAGCGCGGAATTCTTGTCCCAGAGTCATTGGAACAGCATCTTGCAGCTGGGTACGGCCCATTTTCAGGATGTCGTCGAATTCAACGCCTTTCTTGTCAAAGCCTGCTTTCAGCAACTCAATAGAATCAACTAATTGCATCATTGAGTTATAGACAGCAACACGGAAACCAGTAGGGTAAGCATCGTTGGTTGACTGGCTTTTGTTCAGGTGATCATTGGGATTCAGATACTCATATTCACCTTTTGGATAACCCATCAATTCTAGGCCGATATTTGCCAATACTTCATTGGTATTCATGTTCAGTGAAGTACCAGCGCCACCCTGAAAGACATCAACAGGGAATTGATCCATACATTTGCCTGTGTTGAGAACTTCATCACATGCTTTGACAATAATGTCCGCAATTTTTCCAGGGATAGTATGAAGTTCTTTGTTCGCCAGTGCTGCTGCTTTCTTCACCATTACCATGCCACGGATGAACTCAGGGACATCGTTGATGGTACGGTCACTGATATAGAAGTTTTCAATCGCACGTAGAGTGTGAATACCGTAGTAGGCTTCACCGGGGACTTCTCGTTTACCTAATAGGTCTTCTTCGATACGAATGTTGTTTGACATGAGAACCTTCTTAAATTAGATACGTTTTTTTGCTGTTTTATTACGTGTTTGTTGAGAATTAACGTTGCCGGCAACAATTGGCGTGATATTAATCACTTATCACGAAATTGTTGGCGCGATCATATGTTGATTTATTAGAAATGCCTTGAACCTGGATCACTTTATAGTGCTATTTTATTAATGAAATAACATATGTGTGACCGAAGTCACGATTACTTGTGTGGAAAGTTAAGTATCCGAAGTATTGAAAACCGTTACTGTTACCCCCACATTACGTGATCTAATCCCATATTGTCTGATTTCGCATAATGTGAATGATAAATAATGTGGACTAAATAATGAAAGGAGAACCACGTGCGTTGGCTCCCACTTATTCTGATATGCCTGCTGGTTTACATTGAGTCTGTCCTGTTTGTTCGCATTGCCTCCGAAGTCGGAGTTTTGCTGACTCTGTTGCTGGTTATTCTTACATCTTGTCTTGGTGTGTCTCTTGTACGTAATCAGGGCATCAAGAATTTTATGTCTATGCAGCAAAAAATTGCGGCAGGTGAAAGCCCTGCGGAAGAAGCCGTTAAAAGTGTTTCTTTGGTAATAGCAGGGTTTTTGCTGATACTGCCCGGTTTCTTCACCGACTTTTGCGGATTACTGCTGTTGCTCTCTCCCGTACAGAAACTTATAACAGCCAAGTTATTACCTCATATCAAACTTTACCGCCCGAATACTTTTTATGGCTCAAACCATCGTGGTGATTCAGGTCAGAATGGGCAAACTTTTGAAGGGGAATATGAACGCAGGCGGGATGATGCCTCCTATACATTGGATGAGCATAAATCAGCTGATCAGAAAAAAAACGGCGAATATGGCAATTCGAACGACAAAAGTTAGTTGTTTTTGTTTTGGCTAAAATTTCAGTGGATAAGAAAAAAGTAAAATATTTTTGTCATCCACCCTTGAAGTACTGGTCTTAAGCCCCAATTTGTAGCTTCATGGTACTGGTTCTGTTGGGTTCTGGTATCAATCCTCTTACCTGATATGGACTTTATTTATAGGAGATCTCTCAATGAAAATTCGTCCATTACATGACCGCGTTATCGTCAAACGTACAGAAGTTGAATCAAAATCCGCTGGCGGGATTGTTCTGACCGGCTCTGCTGCGGGCAAATCTACCCGTGGGGAAATTCTGGCTGTTGGCAATGGTCGCATCCTTGAAAATGGGGAAGTGAAAGCGCTGGATGTAAAAGTGGGTGATACCGTCATTTTTAATGAAGGTTACGGCGTTAAAACAGAAAAGATCGATAATGAAGAAGTGTTGATCATGTCTGAAAGCGACATTCTGGCAATTGTTGAAGCGTAATTGAATATCTTGCGCTTAGATCTTCTTAATTGAATGAATTTAAAGGAAAGACACAATGGCAGCTAAAGACGTAAAATTTGGTAATGATGCTCGCAGCAAAATGCTGCGCGGCGTAAATGTACTGGCTGATGCAGTTAAAGTAACTCTGGGTCCTAAAGGTCGTAACGTAGTTCTGGATAAATCTTTCGGTGCACCTGTTATCACTAAAGACGGTGTATCTGTAGCGCGTGAAATCGAATTAGAAGACAAATTCGAAAACATGGGTGCGCAGATGGTTAAAGAAGTCGCCTCTAAAGCCAACGATGCAGCAGGCGATGGTACGACTACTGCAACCGTACTGGCTCAAGCTATCGTCACCGAAGGTCTGAAAGCTGTTGCTGCTGGTATGAACCCAATGGATCTGAAACGCGGCATCGATAAAGCCGTTATTTCTGCCGTTGAAGAACTGAAAAAACTGTCCGTACCTTGCTCTGATTCCACTGCTATTGCGCAGGTTGGTACAATCTCTGCTAACGCCGACGAAACTGTAGGTAAACTGATCGCGGAAGCGATGGACAAAGTCGGCAAAGAAGGTGTAATCACCGTTGAAGAAGGTACTGGTCTGGAAGACGAACTGGATGTTGTTGAAGGCATGCAGTTCGATCGTGGTTACCTATCTCCTTACTTCATCAACAAACCAGAATCAGGTTCTGTTGAACTGGAAAATCCATACATCCTGTTAGTTGATAAGAAAATCTCTAACATCCGCGAACTGCTGCCAGTTCTGGAAGGTGTAGCTAAAGCAAGCAAGCCTTTGATGATCATCGCTGAAGATGTGGAAGGTGAAGCACTGGCAACTTTGGTTGTTAACAACATGCGTGGCATCGTGAAAGTGGCTGCGGTTAAAGCACCAGGTTTCGGTGATCGCCGTAAAGCAATGTTGCAAGATATCGCTACTCTGACCAACGGTACTGTCATCTCTGAAGAGATCGGTCTGGAGCTGGAAAAAGCGACTCTGGAAGATCTGGGTCAGGCAAAACGCGTTGTTATCAACAAAGATACTACAACTATCATTGATGGTATAGGCGAAGAAGGCACGATTGCTGCTCGTGTTACTCAAATTCGTCAGCAGATCGAAGAATCAACTTCTGACTATGACCGTGAAAAACTGCAAGAGCGCGTAGCTAAACTGGCTGGCGGTGTTGCTGTAATCAAAGTTGGTGCAGCAACTGAAGTTGAAATGAAAGAAAAACGCGCTCGTGTCGATGATGCTCTGCATGCAACTCGCGCAGCTGTAGAAGAAGGCGTTGTTGCTGGTGGTGGTGTTGCTCTGGTGCGTGTTGCCAGTGCTATCTCTGAACTGACCGGCGATAATGAAGATCAGAACGTAGGTATTCGCGTTGCACTGCGTGCAATGGAAGCGCCAATGCGTCAGATCGTAGACAACTCTGGTGAAGAGCCATCTGTTGTTGTGAACAACGTGAAAGCAGGTGAAGGCAACTACGGTTATAACGCGGCAACTGAACTGTACGGCGATATGATCGATATGGGTATCTTGGATCCAACCAAAGTAACCCGTTCTGCACTGCAATTCGCAGCTTCTATCGCTAGCCTGATGATCACCACTGAAGCCATGGTGACTGAACTGCCTAAAGATGACAAAGCTGACTTAGGTGCAGCTGGTGGCATGGGCGGTATGGGTGGAATGGGCGGCATGATGTAATGCTGTTCATCCTGCCGATGGAATTACCCATCCGATAGGATAAAAACTTTGAAGGCGAGCAGAAAAAACTGCTCGCCTTTTTATTTTTTGTCTTAATTGAATTCAAAAGGATATATTTATCATTATGGTAGAAGTTCCTGTAACCAATGAGGGAAGTTATGAGAATTAAAATTTGGCTTGGAGCATCAGTACTGTTGCTGGCAGGCTGTACAACAAATCATCAATTAACCAATGCTGGCGCTAATGTGCGTTTTGTGGATGCTCAGCCAGGCAGTGAATGTCAGCGGTTAGGTGAAATTGCGGGTACTCAAAGCAATTGGCTCAATGGGATCAGCAATGAGGGCAGTTCTATGCGTAGTGCCGCCAATGATTTACGCAATAAAGCCGCTGAAATTGGTGGAAACGTTATTTATGGCGTAAATAGTCCATCTGAAAATTTGCTGGGTAGCTTTGTACCTCTTGATAGCAAAATGGTCGGTCAGGTCTATAAATGCCCTTAGTCATATTAACTTCAATAAATTAGTCATTACTGACTGAAAAATAAAAGATATAGCCCCGTAGATGAGACGGTGTTGTTATCCGTATGTGGATGTGAAAAATCGATGGGGTCAGTGATAAGTCAGTTTGGGCAATGCTTAAGAAAACATCTTATTAAACCAGATTCGCATGTACGTTTGGTTTCTGTGCGTTGCCCATTCCTGAAAATTTTAAGAAATGACATTAACCAGAATCAGTGATCCGTGGGTTGTTTAATATCACTGGTCTTGCTTCAACCCTAAATCCAGAGGTGTTTTGCTGGGTTCACCCCCAATTTCCCTTGTCAGACGCGGAACCAAATAACCGGATACTTTCGTCAATAATTCCCGCATGATGGTTTTTGCTTCTTCATCACCTACCAGAAAATGGGCTGCACCTTGAACTTTATCCAGAACATGGATGTAGTAAGGTAAAATCCCCGCGTTGAATAATGCATTACTTAAATCAGCTAACGTATCAGCATTATCATTGATGTCACGTAACATCACGCTTTGATTTAGCAGTGTTACTCCGGCCTGTTTTAGTCGTATCATGCTTTCTCGAACGGCATCATCAATTTCATTTGCATGGTTGATATGGGTCACCATGATGACCTGCAAATTGGACAGGGCTAAACGATTACACAGTGAAAGCGTGATTCGATCTGGGATCACAACTGGCAGGCGTGTATGGATCCGTAATCGTTTAATATGAGGAATGGATTCAATGCGGCTAATTAACCAATCCAGCTCTTGATCTTTTGCCATTAATGGATCACCTCCAGAGAAGATAATTTCATCAATTTCTGGATGTTGTTCAATATAATCCAATGCAATTTGCCAGTTATTTTTATTGCCCTTGTTATCTTCATAAGGGAAATGACGGCGAAAACAATAACGGCAATTGACAGCACATCCTCCTTTTACCAATAACAAGGCCCGATTGCGATATTTGTGCAACAGGCCAGGCACAACGCTTTGCTGTTCCTCCAATGGATCGGTGGAAAAACCAGAGGTTGTAGCAAATTCTTCCCGGGCAGTCAGGACTTGCAATAACAGAGGATCACGGGGATCACCTTTTTTCATTCGTGTGAGAAACGTTCTTGGCACACGCAGAGGAAACAAACGCCTTGCTTCAGTACCTTCTTTTAGTATTGCATGCGTGTTCAGGGATAATAATTGTAATAACTCACTGGGATCAGTAATAACATCCGCAAGTTGTTTTAGCCAGACTTCTCTGACAGGGTGAATATGGGTTATAATGTGTGCCATTTTTTGGCTAAGCCATTTTGTTAAAAATTAGAGGATCTCCATGGCTACTTATAGTACCAATGAATTCCGTTCAGGTCTTAAAATCATGTTAGATGGCGAGCCGTGCGCTATTCTTGACAGTGAATTTGTTAAACCAGGTAAAGGTCAGGCATTTGCCCGTGTTCGTATTCGTAAGCTGATTTCTGGTAAATTGCTAGAAAAAACTTTTAAATCAACAGATTCTGTTGAAAGTGCAGATGTCATGGATGCCAACCTGACTTATTTGTACAACGACGGTGAGTTCTGGCATTTCATGAACAACGAAACTTTCGAGCAGCTGGCTGCGGATGAGAAAGCCGTTGGTGATAATGCAAAATGGCTGATCGATCAGGCAGAATGTATTCTGACTCTGTGGAATGGTCGTCCTATCGCTGTCACTCCACCAAATTTCGTTGAACTGGAAATAATTGATACCGATCCGGGCCTGAAAGGTGATACCGCAGGTACTGGTGGTAAACCAGCAACTTTAAGCACTGGTGCGGTAGTAAAAGTACCTCTGTTTGTACAGATTGGTGAAGTCATTAAAGTTGATACCCGTTCTAACGAATACGTTTCTCGCGTAAAATAATCGAGTTTTGTTATTCTAGAAAAACCGTAGCCTCTTCGTCTAGTGGCTGCGGTTTTTTTATTGTGTTCTACCAGACGTTATCATTGAAGCCATTAAAGGGGATGGCTATAATTCTCTTTCATTTCTTATCGTTATCTGGGACGGCCCGGATAAACGTCATCTCATTGGGGACGGCCCCATTTGTCATCAGATAAAGGGAAAATCATGTCTTGGTTGATCCTTCTCATTGCTGGTTTATTAGAAGTGGTTTGGGCAGTAGGCCTGAAATATACCCAAGGTTTTTCACGTTTGATACCGAGTTTGATTACAATTAGTGCAATGGTTACCAGTGTGGGGCTGTTGGCTTATGCCATGAAAAATCTACCAGTAGGCACTGCGTATGCTGTATGGACTGGTATTGGTGCGGTGGGAACAGCAATTTTCGGCATAATGGTACTGGGGGAATCAGCAAATTTTTTCAGAGTGTTTAGCCTTGCTTTGATTGTCTTGGGGATTATAGGCTTGAAGCTAGCGAGCTGATTATTGATGAATGAACCCAGCATTGCGCTGGGTTCTATTTTGGTTCATTTTTTTGCATAGCGCGACGGCCATATTTCTTCTGGCGTGCGCTCCAACGCAGTTGCAATAAGACGTTCACCTTTTGGCCAGTGACGTTGCAATGCATTGGCAAGAGTTGATGATGCCAGTCCTGCATCCCGTGATACCTCTGACAATGTTGTTCCACGTTTTTTCAGTTCAGCGATGATATCAGCGGAATGCCAGTCTTTTTTTTCCATTCTTGGGATCTCCAATTATCTATCATTTTTTCAATTAAAAAGTTAGTAATTAATCAGTAGACTATAAGTCACATATCATAGCATAACTCAGATTGAAACGTGACTTATAGTCCGTGGTCGGATAAGTAACACGAATCGATACTTATCGGATGAAAAAATCGAACAACATCAGATCCCTTTTTGGGCAAAGAATTAGACATCTCAGGAAAGCAGCAGGAATGTCACAGGAGGCTTTTGCCGATAAATGTGGATTGGATAGAACCTATGTCAGCGGCATTGAACGTGGTGTCAGAAATCCTACCTTAGAAATTATTTATGTAATCGCCAATGGATTGCAGATTGAACTAAATGATTTGTTTGATTTTGAGGCGATATCTCTCCCCCATTAAAGCCGCTCAGACATATCCAATATTCTCCTTGTCTTTCAGGCAGCAGCATTGTTAGCTACACTCACTCACCCCAGTCACATAGTTATCTATGTGACTGGGATTTTCTTTCAAGACATACGCACTGCAACGCGACATCAATCGGATATATTGCAATTTTGCTTGTTACAGGGTATCGGCATTCTTATTCATTTTTTGAATATGATATTTGTTTTTGTCATATTATTGAGCAATGCTGTGTGGAATTTGGTGGGCAGATAAGCTTTGATTAAATTTCAGCCGGAAATAAGATGATGTTATTGATCCCTGAGCTTGCAATTGGAGCGGTTGTTGGTTTGATTATCAGCACTACTAGTGTTGGCGGTGGAGTGATAGTTTTGCCAATCCTCACCTACTTTTTTGGATTGGATGCACTGACCGCTGTAGCAACAGCCAATCTTCTATCAATGTTGATGAAAATATCATCTTCTTATATGCACTTTCGTATGGGTAATATTCCCCTGCGCCAATCTTTTGTGATCCTGCTGATTATGATACCCGGTACGGTACTGGCGAGTTATGGGGTCACTTTATTAAGTCATTTAAGTCACGCTAAGGTTCAGATTGAGTGGGCAGTTAATCTGTTGGTTGTCTTGGCTATCTTGTTTTCTCTTTACCTTTTTTATCGCCGGATACAACAACCGCAAAAATCAGGAAGTCAGACTCATTCGCCGTCCGGGCTGATTAAACCTCTTTTACTGCCCGGCTCAGGTGCCGGATTGGTGCTGGGAGCAACAGGAGTGGGGGGCGGTATTGTTGTGTTGCCATTGCTGTTACGTTATTCGCAGATGAATATTAAACAGGCGATTGGAGCTTCTCTTTTTATCACGATGATGTTATCTGGTTCATCTGCTTTTGCTTATGCACATGGTAGTCATACTAATTGGAAGCTGGCACTGGTGCTGTTTGCTGGTTCATTGTTGGCTATTCCTTTTGCCAATTACTTGATGAAGCTCTTATCTGATAAAGTCTTTCAGTACGCCACTTTGTTTCTGATTTTATGCAGTGCTGTTCTGATGGGGTTCCGCTTAGTTGGTTAGAAATCCTTTTGACCGTCAGAAAAGCAGACATTGCTTTAATGGTCAAAAGGAAATAATGGGTTTGATCATTCAAATCGGTCAGCTTGCTTGAGTGATCAATAAGTTGTTTCGCCGATATTTTTTAAGGCATTGATGATTAGCTGCCAAAATTTAGCATGATCCAATTTAACTGCCACTTGCGTATGACAGTCTTCAGGTGGAGGGTTACGGAAATCTGCAACTGTCATTCCTGTTGTTAATTTTCCCGTTAATTCGATATCAATGGGAACTTTTTGGGTAGTCATGACGGTTGGATCGATTACATAGGCCACTGCGCAGGGATCATGCACTGGAGGATAGTTGAAACCTTGATGAGTACGATATTGCTCCCCGTAAAATTTGAGTGCATCTAAAACGAACTGGGCAGAATGAGTTTTAATCTGGGTGATTGCCTCAATAATATCAGGTGTCGCTTGAGCCTGGTGAGTCAGGTCTAAACCGACCATCGTCAGTGGCCATTTCTCATTAAAAACAATGTGAGCAGCCTCTGGGTCGATGGTAATATTGAACTCTGCAACAGCACTTTGGTTACCTTTGTGATAACCACCGCCCATCAATACGACTTCTTTTACTCGCTCAACAATATAGGGTGCCTTGCGTACCGCCATCGCGATATTTGTCAAACCGGCAGTAGGAACCAGCGTCACGGTTTTGGGGGGGTTCTTCATGATTACATCAATAATTAAATCAACCGCGTGACGAGTATCCAACTTCATTGCTGGCTCAGGCAAGATAGGGCCATCCAGACCACTTTCGCCATGAATGTCCGGCGCAGTTTTGATCTCCCGTACAAGTGGTCGGTGGCATCCTGCTGCAAAAGGAACGTTATGAATGTTAGCAATATGGGCGATACAAAGAGCATTATGGGTTACTTTGTCCAAAGTTTGGTTGCCAACAACAGTTGTGACGGCCAGTAGCTCAATATTCGGATTTCCGTGTGCAAGTAATAGAGCAATGGCATCATCATGCCCGGGATCGCAATCAAGGATAATTTTCTTGGGTAGCATATTTGTTCCTTTCAGTGATTATACTCTTCATCTTTTACGTTGCTGGTTTGTTAATCACGCTCACTTATCCCAGATAATTAGTTGTAAATACAAATTAATTATTATGATACAAGTGCAATTCTCTATTCCCAGAATAATTCACCATCGGAAAAAATTTCTCAGCAGGCTATCACAAAACGATAATGTAAAAATCATAAATTGTTAATTAAGTATTACGCATTTGTGATTTAATTAACATATAAACAATAAATGATTTGAGCATTTTAAGTACATATGTTTCATATATAACATATAAAAAATGCATGAATAGTTAACTATCCAATTATTGTTAACTTATTAATAATTTGGTTTTTTATTGTTTTGTTAATACATCTGAATAACCAATATTCAACGGATGTGACAAACGTCCCTGAAAACACAGAATAGTCAGTTGATTGGCTGTAATTGTCAGGGGATAAAACAGATGATCACGGGGTATAATATGAATAATCAAATAGATTCATTGACATATTATGCGGCAACTAAAAAATATGATCTCCGCTTCCCAATACTGACAGAAGACTTGGATGTTGATGTTGTTATCATTGGTGGCGGTTTCTCTGGTATCAATACAGCGTTGGAACTGGCGGAAAAAGGCATCACCAATATCGCTATTTTGGAAGGTCGGACACTGGGATATGGGGGTACCGGCCGCAATGGTGGCCAGGTAATGACGGGGATTGGTCATGATCTCGAGAAGATCAAGCGCCATATCGGTGAAAAAGGGTTAGAAACCGTATTTAAAATCAGCAATTTGGGCGCAGGAATTATTCGTGATCGAATAGCTAAATATGATATTAAGGCTGATTTTTGCCGTGGCTATGCTTATCTTGGCTGGAGCCCACGCCATGAAAAGACGTTACAAGGTTGGTTGAAAGAATTTCGCTTGGCTTCTCCCGATGAAGAAATCGAGTTTTATGCTGGTGCTGATGTTAAAAAAATTATCGGCTCAGATCGCTATACCTGTGCATTAAAACATATGGGGGGCGGGCATGTTCATTCACTTAACTTACTGTTAGGTGAAGCCAAGGCAGTGACGGAATATGGCGTCAGAATTTTCGAAAACAGTCAGGTTTTGAATGTGGAGTATGGCCCAAGGGTTACAGTGCGTACGGCGACGGGTTCGGTTCGAGCCAATAAAATGTTGTGGGCATGTAACGCATTTTTGAATGGGCTTGAACCTACTATCTACAGAAAAACGATCAATACCTACGCTTTTCAACTGATGACAGAAGAACTGTCAGACGAGCTTATCGAAAGGATCAGCCCGATCCGTGGAGCGTACAGTGATATAAGACCTATCATCGACTACTATCGGGTGACCAAAGAGAATCGCCTGTTATATGGTAGTGCGACAAAGCTTATTGAGTATATTCCTTCTAATTTAAAAGCATGGAACCGCAAAATCATGCTGAAAACCTTCCCTTATCTGAAAGAGGTAAAAATAGAACTGGCATGGGGTGGGCCAATGGCTTGCAGCGTCAATCTATTCCCACAAATTGGTTCTCTGCCTAACCATAAAAATGTGTTCTATGTACAAGGATATTCAGGTTTTGGTGTGACTCCGAGTCATATTATCTGCAAGATTCTGGCGGAAGGAATGAGCGAAGGATCTGATCGTTATTCGCTGCTAAGTTCTATTCCACATCTTAATGTTATCGGGAAAGATAAATTGAGAAATGTACTTTTCTCTGCTGGCAAGATTTGGCATCAAGCTTCTGGTTATTGGACAGGGCGCCTTTAATTTTATCTCTGTTTAACGTTTTTCTTTTCTCCATTTTTGAACGGTAAATTTTGAAAGGTAAAAGTTATGATAAAGCCATTAATGTTAGATAACGCACTTCCTGAATTAATGCCTATCGGCAGTGTCACCAATCTTGGTTCTATTGTCGTGGAAGGTGATCCACAAGTAAGTGGGGCAATGATCCACGGAGAGCCGACAGATAATTTGACGTGCGGTATTTTTACCTGCACTAAAGGTAAATTCAAAATGACTTATCCCTTCGATGAAATGGCGACAGTTCATGAAGGTTCAGTAAAACTGACGGATGTCAAAACAGGGGTGATGATTGAGTACCATAAAGGTGACTCGTGGTTTGCGGCGAAGGGAACTGAAGTGCTGTGGGAAATCACCAGTGAGCGTTTTGTCAAACATTATATGGCTTGTATAAACGCGCAAATATCAGGCTAGACAGAGGAAAAGATAATGAGTGAGATTCATTTGCTGGAGTCGGTTGCGGCTTTTTTGCAACGCTCTCACGGGCATTATATTAATGGCATCTCTGTTCTTGGGCAGGGAAATGCCACTTTCTCCATCGTTAACCCTGCATCCGGCGAAACAATAGCTACGGTTAATCAAGGAGGGGACGCAGAAATTGATCAGGCAATGCAGGCTGCATCGAACGCGTTCCATGGCATATGGGCACAAACTTCTCCGATGGAACGGGGAAATTGTTTAAATCGCCTTGCTGACTTACTGCAAAAGAATAGTGAAGAATTGGCTCAACTTGAAAGCCTGTGTTCGGGTAAACCCATCCAATTATCTCGTATGCTTGACGTCGGGGCATCCGCCGATTACTTACGCTACTTTGCAGGATGGTCAAGCAAAATCAGCGGTGAAACCCTGAATGTTTCGTTACCATCGTTTAAGGGAGAAAAATATACTGCGTTTACTCGTCGTAAGCCTGTTGGTGTCGTGGTTGGCATTATTCCGTGGAATTTCTCCATAATGATCTCTATCTGGAAATTGGGAGCGGCATTGACCAGTGGCTGTACGATTGTGCTTAAACCCAGTGAATATACGCCCTTAACCATGCTCCGTGTAGCAGAGCTGGCAAAAGAGGCTGGCATTCCAGATGGCGTGATTAACATCGTCAATGGTTCCGGCCCTCGTGTTGGATCATCCCTGATAAACCATCCTCAATGTTCCAAAGTGACTTTTACAGGATCAGTTCCGACAGGAGTGATCGTGGGTAAATCTGCGCTGGAGCAAGGAATGAAGCGCACAACACTGGAGCTTGGAGGCAAAAACGCGGCTGCTTTCCTGTCTGATATGGCAGTTGAAAAAATTGTCGATGGCATCCTGGAAGCGGGATATGTCTATCAGGGGCAAATTTGTGCTGCTGCGGAACGTTTCTATATTCCATCAATTCACATGGATGCCGTCTTGGAATTATTGTCTGAACGTCTGTCAGCCATGAAAATTGGCTCCCCCCTCGACGAATCAACAGAAATGGGACCATTGGCGAATAAGCCGCACTACGAAAAAATTCTCTCTTTGTTTGAGCAAGCACGTCAGGATGGCTGTGAAATTGTGTATGGAGGCTATGCGCTGGAAAGGCCGGGATTTTTTGTCGCGCCAACGATTGTCAGAGCCAATAGTCCTGAAGATACATTGATGAAAGAAGAGACATTCGGGCCGATTGGTACTTTCCTCAGTTATGATGATGAGGAAGAGCTGATTACCATGATGAATTCAACACCATTTGGTTTGTCTGCCAGTTTATGGACGAATGACCTAAGTAAAGCGATGCGCATGACACCTCGCATTGAGGCTGGGATTCTATGGATCAATATGCATACATTCCTGGACCCCGCAGTCCCATTCGGAGGCATGAAATCTTCAGGGATTGGTCGTGAGTTTGGTAGTGCGTTTATTGAACACTACACCGAACTTAAGTCAGTCATGATACGTTATTGATGGACTAGATTGACTATATCGGCAGAACGTTGCGTGGCTTTTGGCTGCTGTGGCGCTCTGCCTTATTTTTGAAGAACGTTTCCTGTCATCATAATGTCGTCATAGATTCAAATAATTGTCATGTGACATATCTATTATCCAAGCAATTCAAGGTAATGATTTTTTACTACTTATCTGATTGCAAGGAAAACACTATGTCGCCTAATTATGAAAAAATTCTGCTTGCTGCTGTGGTTACTGTATTGATGGCAGGAGCCACTGTGCCTGCATGGGCTACCAGCGATTCGAACCATATCGCGCAACAGCGTGCAGCACAGGGCAACATTACAGAATTTGGTGGTGCACGCCGTCTCACACAGGATCAGACAGAAACACTTAAAGCTGCTTTAAGCAACACCAAGGCTAAGAATGTGATCCTATTTATCGGCGACGGCATGGGTGATTCTGAGATTACTATCGCCCGTAATTACGCAGAAGGTGCTGGTGGATTCTTTAAAGGGATTGATGCCTTGCCATTTACCGGGCAATACACTCATTATTCGCTGGATAAGAAAACGCAAAAACCCAACTATGTTACAGACTCTGCGGCTTCCGCTACAGCTTGGGCTACGGGAGTAAAAACCTATAACGGCGCATTGGGAATTGATGTTTTTGGTAAAGCTCACTCATCTCTTTTGGAATTGGCCAAAAGAAACGGTAAGGCAACAGGGAATGTGACCACGGCTGAAATTCAGGATGCAACGCCAGCGGCTTTGTATGCTCATGTTACGGGGCGTAAATGCTATGGGCCAGAAATAACTTTGCAGAAATGTCCTTCTGATGCATTGGGAAATGGGGGTAAAGGCTCTATTACGGAACAGTTACTGGTAGCACGCGCTGATATTACATTGGGTGGCGGGGCAAAATCCTTTATTCAGAAATCAGTATCTGGTGCCAATGCAGGAAAAACATTGCAACAACAAGCACTAGATTTAGGATATCAGTGGATAACTGACGCTAAGTCGTTATCCGCCATCAAAGAAGCTAATCAACAAAAGCCTCTGTTAGGTTTATTCCATGATGGAAATATGAACGTCGCCTGGGAAGGACCAAAAGCAGTTTATCACGGTAATATCAATGAAAAGCCAGTAAAGTGCAAGGCGAATGCTAAATTAGACCCTAATGCCCCGACGTTGGAACAAATGACAGAGAAAGCGATTGATTTACTGAAAGAGAATAAAAATGGCTTTTTCCTGCAAGTTGAAAGTGCCTCAATTGATAAACAGGATCACAATGCCAATCCTTGTGCCCAGATTGGTGAAACCGTTGCTTTAGATAAGGCAGTACAAGTTGGTCTTAAATTTGCGAAAGAGTATGGCGATACTTTGGTGATTGTGACTGCCGATCACGCGCACTCCAGCCAGATCATTGAGCCTGATGTGAAATCAACGGGTTTAACCCGTTCACTGATCACTAAAGATGGCGCAGTTATGACGGTAAATTACGGTAACTCAGAAGGAAACAGTCAAGAACATACAGGTGCACAACTACGTGTTGCCGCTTATGGCCCATATGCTGCCAATGTCGTGGGTTTGACTGATCAAACGGATCTGTTCTTTACCATACGTGATGCGATGAATTTAAAACAATAATGGTAATAAATGGGAAGAATACGTCAGTTATTCCGACAGGAATTCCCGAATCTTGAACGCGCTGAATTAACAACGCGGGGAGCATTATCCCGCGTTTTTTCTTGAAAATTATCTCTGATAATTTCTGTCATTTATTTCCCGCTTATGATTAAATCTCTATCATACTTGATATTGATAATCATTATCATTTTATGGGGTATTATGATTCGGGCAAAGCGGAATTTAAAGCTGATATTTTGGCAAAGGATGACGGGGTTCTGGGGCATACTGTTGTCCAGCCTGATAGTATCAGTGTTAGTTGTAACAGTATTAGTCCTTGCGGGGGCAGGAATAGAACAATTCAAGGCCAGTATTCAGGTCGCGATGCTTTTGACGCTTGTACTATTGTTTCATCGTAATGCGCGTCATTTCTTGTTGTTTCCTGCTGGTATCGCTGTTATGTGTAGTTTGTTTGGCAGTTTTCGTTATTTAGGATATTTTTGAAGTAAATCATTGGATAACAGACAGAGAAAAGAACTGAAACTAATAAGAAAAGCGGAAAAAATAGAATAGAGACAAACAGAAAAAATGAAACAGTGGTGCGAAGGGGGGGACTTGAACCCCCACGTCCGTAAGGACACTAACACCTGAAGCTAGCGCGTCTACCAATTCCGCCACCCTCGCAGGTACTGTCATTTATCCGATTTATTTAACTGCTAGTTGTCTGATTTGGTGCGAAGGGGGGGACTTGAACCCCCACGTCCGTAAGAACACTAACACCTGAAGCTAGCGCGTCTACCAATTCCGCCACCCTCGCATATATCAGACACTATCACTCAAATGGATAGCATGGAGGCGCATTCTAGAGATTTTATAGCTGGCGTCAATCATTATTTAGTGGAAAAAAGAGTGATTGGTGTAAAAATCGACAGGTTGATATTCAGGCGGAGACTAAGAAGAAATAAAGAGAAAATAGAGAAAAGCGGCATTGCCTGCCCATAAAATCGGAGCAGGCAAAACAGAGATCGTATTTGACGCCTGAGTTATCTCTTCGTTGCCTGATAAACTTTAAATTTACCTGTCTGAGCAATGACTTTATGGTTGCCAAAAGTTTTATCCAACAAGCTAGGATAAGGCAGGAAAGCGTTTGCAACGATCCGGAACTGCCCACCTGATTTTAGATAGCTTGGCGCCATGCGGATCATATCCTCGGTTGCAGTCAAAGTAGTTTTCAACCCATCATGGAATGGAGGATTAGAAATAATCCAGTCAAATTTCTCTTCAATAGCAGAATATACATTGCTGGTAACAACATTACCTTCCAGTTTATTGGCTTTCAATGTTGCCTTACTGGATGTAATAGCGGCAGCATTGACATCGCTCAGGGTCAGAGTCAAATCAGGGTTTTTCTTACCCAAAACAGTTGCCAAAATCCCTGAACCACAGGCGATATCCAAAAGACTGCCAGAAATAGGCGCATCAAATGTCGAAAGTAGCAAGCGACTGCCGACATCCAAATCGTCTTGGCTGAACACACCGGGCAATGTATTGATGGTGGTATCACCTACCTGATAACTGTTCCACCAATTGTTTTGATCAAACTGAACCTGATTTTTAAGCTGACCATAAAACAGGCTACAGCGGCGGGCGGTATCAATTTTGTGAAAAGTTGCAATACCTTCCATTAATTTATCAACACTACGTACACCACTGCGATTTTCACCCACAATAAAAATATCTGTTCCAGTAGGCAGAATGGAAAACAGACTACGTAGCTGGAAACGTGCTTCCTGTTTGCTTTTTGGCCAGTAATAAATCAGCGTATCGCACCCTTTAATAAATGCGCTGTCTGCTACAAGACCAAACTGAGCACTGTCGCCGAGTTGACGGATCAGAGATTGCCAGTGGTGGTATTGGTTAGTATGCACACGAACACTTGCTGCTTCGATTTCCGTTGCGAGATTGTCCTGTAAATCACCGGCGAAAAGCAGATGATGTGAGCTAAATTGCTCATGATGGCGCAGGATAACTTCGCTGGCCGGGGTTAATACTGACATCTATGTATAGCTCCTTATAAATCTTTATCCAAGTATCAATACCAGTTGGGCAGAACTAAAGTGCCATGCTAATTGGCGCTAAGTTAAGCCCTCTGATAATATATTACCTGTTGTTTTCTTATGACAGATGGAATAAAACACGATGACGAAGCGTGACAGATTACTCTCCCGATTGGGGATCATTCAATGGGTTTTGCGCAGCCCGATGGCGTTGCAAGGTGAATTATCTGTCCTCATCCCTGATTCAACCCGTCTATTGATCATTGCTCATGATCATATCGACTTAAGTCATTCATTGTTTGCTGATATTTTCACAGCCATGGGGATTAACGCCTCATTGGTATATTGCATCACGACAAAAGATATTGAGCTACTTTCGGAATCAATCCACTGCCCATGTTGGCTGTTGGGAGTTGATATTACCTTATCAATACAAGGGATTTCTTTGAGAAGCTCGGCATTAAATGACTTATCTCTTGATGGGAATGCAAAACGCGCTCTTTGGCAACAAATTTACCATTATGAAGAATATTTCTCTATTAACTCCCGTTGATCTTCCCTTGGCATTTCAAATAGAACAAGCCAGCCACACGTTTCCATGGAGTGAAAAAACATTTTACTCCAATCAGGGAGAACGCTACCTCAACTATAAAATAACGTTGAACGACCGGATTATCGGCTTTGCAATAACACAATATGTCATGGACGAAGCCACCCTATTTAATATCGCCATTTATCCTGAGTATCAATCAAAAGGTTATGGCAGGGAATTGCTGGCTTATCTCATCAATATATTGCCTGAAAAGCAAATAAACACACTATGGCTTGAAGTACGGCGTTCCAATCGGCCTGCAATCCGTTTATATGAGGATTTGGGCTTCAATGAAGTCTCCATCCGCAAGAATTATTATCCGACTGCCGCGGGAAAGGAAGATGCCATTATTATGGCGTTGCCGTTGTTTGGTGAAATCTGACAGAGATTCATTGTTTTTCATTGGCTGATTTATATTCTCTCACATAGGGGAAAGCACGGCAATCAATGAAGCAGCGTATTTAAAGGTTATAAATCAGGTGAATTATTCACTAGCGAGTCTTTTTTAGCTTTGGGAGCCCGCGCAACGATTGATAAAGTGCTTTCGCGTTTAGTTGAAATGTATGAGAGTGATTTCTTTTTACTATATCCAGTTTTGCTAAAATCGATTTATAGACATAGCCCGACAATCATTGATTGTTTATAGTACCAAGTTCAGCGAAAATAAGCGCCAATTACGATTAACACAACGGATTTGAAGGCGGAGGCCAGCAGAGGCCGCTTCCTAAATGATATCAATCCGTATATAAACTAGAAGATCCCAATTGATGTCAAATTCCCCATTTCTGCAAGAAGTCGCTAAACGGCGCACCTTTGCAATCATTTCTCACCCAGATGCGGGTAAAACCACTATTACCGAAAAAGTATTACTGTTCGGACAGGCAATCCAGAAAGCGGGTACGGTAAAAGGCCGTGGTTCTAACCAACACGCTAAATCAGACTGGATGGAGATGGAAAAACAGCGCGGTATTTCGATTACTACTTCCGTGATGCAGTTCCCTTATGCAGATTGTCTGGTTAACTTATTGGATACCCCGGGACACGAAGACTTCTCCGAAGATACTTATCGTACTTTAACCGCTGTTGACTGTTGTTTGATGGTGATTGATGCCGCGAAAGGGGTTGAGGATCGTACCCGTAAGCTGATGGAAGTTACCCGTCTGCGTGACACGCCAATTCTGACATTCATGAACAAGCTCGATCGTGATATCCGTGATCCGATGGAACTGATGGATGAAGTGGAAAACGAGCTGAAGATCGCCTGTAGCCCGATTACATGGCCTGTTGGCTGCGGTAAATCTTTCAAGGGTGTTTATCATCTTTACCTTGATGAAACTTACCTGTATCAATCTGGTCAAGGTCATACAATTCAGGAAGTCCGCACTATCAAGGGTCTGGATAATTCTGAACTGGATGCGGCGATAGGTGAAGAGCTGGCGAATCAATTGCGTGAAGAGCTGGAACTGGTCAAGGGTGCATCCCATGAATTTGATCAGGATGCTTTTTTACAAGGTGAACTGACACCAGTATTTTTTGGTACAGCATTGGGTAACTTTGGTGTTGATCATATGTTGGATGGCCTTGTTAAATGGGCTCCGACTCCGATGCCTCGCCAGACTGACGCACGTAAAGTCACCGCAAGTGAAGAAAAATTCACTGGGTTTGTTTTCAAAATTCAGGCCAATATGGACCCGAAACACCGTGACCGTGTGGCATTTTTGCGTGTTGTTTCCGGTAAATATGAAAAAGGCATGAAACTGCGCCAAGTGCGCATCAAGAAAGATGTCGTTATTTCTGACGCCCTGACTTTTATGGCAGGAGATCGCGCTCATGTTGAGGATGCCTATCCGGGAGACATTATCGGTCTGCACAATCATGGCACGATCCAGATTGGAGATACCTTTACCCAAGGTGAAGAGCTGAAATTTACCGGTATTCCTAACTTTGCCCCAGAACTGTTCCGCCGTATTCGTTTACGTGATCCATTGAAACAGAAGCAATTGCTGAAAGGTCTGGTTCAATTATCCGAAGAAGGAGCAGTGCAGGTCTTCCGTCCGTTGATGAATAACGACCTGATTGTCGGTGCAGTCGGTGTACTTCAGTTTGATGTTGTTGTTGCTCGTTTGAAGAGTGAATACAACGTTGAAGCACTGTATGAGCCTGTTAATGTTTCTACCGCCCGCTGGGTAGAATGCAGCGATGTGAAGAAACTGGAAGAGTTCAAGCGTAAGAATGAGCAGAACTTGGCTCTTGATGGTGGTGATAACTTAACCTACATTGCACCTACGATGGTTAATTTAAACCTGACCAGTGAACGCTATCCTGACATTGATTTCCGTAAGACACGGGAACATTAATATTTTTCCGGGTCAACTCTCCTGTTGGCCCTTAATTTTCAATATATATTCTCTGTATTATTCTTCAATTTAAGAATAACTCTCTGCTTTAAGGAAAATATTCGTTATTTTTTGTAAAGCTGATTTTATCGCCGCTGTCTAATTGACATACTGTTCTAGTACAGTTCTAGTTTATATTAAAAAAGGTGGTAGGATGAAAAATATCAAATTTGCACATTCGCTACTGGCTGTTGTTCTAGGCTCGGTACTTGTTATTGGTAATGCTCTGGCAACCGAATCCTCTTCAGGAAAAACAGAGGAAAGTAAGGGGCAGAAAATCGATAAATCCATAGACAATACAGGGAAAAAAATAGATCACACTTTTCAGAATGCAGATGCTTACTTAGACGATAGTGCTGTCACAGCAAAAGTGAAAGGAAAGCTACTGGAGCACAAAGGAATAAATAGCAATGAAATTTCCGTGAAAACCGAAAAAGGCATTGTTTATCTTTCTGGTTTTGTCAAAGACAAACATCAAGCAGCGGAAATTGCTGAAATTGCTCATGGCGTGAAAGGTGTCAAATCTGTTAAGAGTACTATAGAAATTAAGCAATAACTGACATTCTAAAAAGGGTGGCTAATAGTAAGCCACTCTTTTTTTATTGTCATTCAGGCGACATATTGCCCAACGATGCAATAAATCCCCGGTCTGGCTTTGGCTGACTTCAGACATGATATTTCCTCCTTAATAAATATTAATATTTAGGCAAGTCTCGATAGGTTCAGAAATTGCTACAACAAACAATAGAAATATTTAAGGATCGGTGAGATGCTGTTTCCATGGCGCTGATAGTTGTCCTCGACAAAATGACTCCTGCTAAACTTACTCATGGCATAGGGATTTCTCCTGAGCAGGAAATTCGTCTCATCGTATATTCTGTCTCCAAAGAGCATGATCTGCGTAAGGCAAGTATGAGCAGAAGATTCTAAATATAAAGTGTTTAATACAAGTTAACCAATTAATCACTTATGTAACAATATACTCATGATATTCAGCAAATGTATTATGCTTTGATATTATTATTGGCTTTTAGAGGGGGGAATAGTGGGGAAACATATTCGAATAACGCTGGGTAATATAGAACCTTTGGCTTATAACTCGCAGATCAAACCTGGGAAAATTGCTCTCGTTTGTGAAGGTGGTGGTCAGAGAGGTATTTTTACTGCTGGTGTTTTAGATGAGTTTCTTCGCCTTGGTTTTAATCCGTTTGAATTGTTTCTCGGAACGTCGGCAGGTGCTCAAAATCTTTCTGCTTATATTTGTGGTCAACGAGGCTATGCACGTAAAATCATCAATCGTTATACAACCGATCCCGCTTTTTTTAATCCCCTGCGTTTTGTTCGTGGTGGGCATCTAATCGATTTGGATTGGTATATGGATACCATATCCGAACAATTACCGCTTAATATCCCTGTTGGGATACGCCAATTTGATGCAGGACGTGAATTTTACATGTGTGCCTGTCGTGCTGATAATTTTAAACCTGATTATTTGCATCCTAATGACAAAAATTGGATGGACATATTGAAGGCTTCCAGCGCTATTCCGGGATTTTATCGTAATGGCGTTACCCTTGATGATGTTGTTTATCAAGATGGAGGTATTTGCGATGCGATACCCGTTCAAGAAGCCTATCTCCGTGGTGCGGATACAATTGTTGTAATCAGGACAGTTCCTTCACAGCTTTACTATACACCCCAGTGGTTCAAGCGTATGGAGCGTTGGTTGGAAGACAGCAGTCTGCAAAAAATGGTTAAGATGGTTAATCTCCATGCCAACAGTTACCGCCGGACGCAAAAATTTATCGAAAATCCACCGGATGATGTGCAGATCTTTGAAATCTATCCACCAGCCCCATTGGCGACAATGGCATTGGGAAGCCGAATTAGTGTATTGAATCAGGATTATCATTTGGGGAGACGCTGCGGGCGATATTTTTTGGCAACGATTGGGCATACGTTTGTGGACGGAAAATTTGGGCATATTGAACGTAAAAGCTATGGTGTATGTCGCAGCGGATTAAATTCAGATAGTGTCAATCATAGCTGCTTTCGGCGGAACCATTTCCTGAATCACGCCAATCCTCTGATAGTGGGGACACCTGCCTCTGATGTGATAGACAACACACAGGCAACAGAGCAGATCATGATGGATAATTTGGATAATTAGATGTTTATTGATACACATTGCCACTTTGATTTTTCGCCTTTTGCTGGCGATGAAATAAAAAGTCTGGAACAAGCCAGAAAAGTGGGTGTAGAAAAAATTATCGTGCCCACGGTAAGCCAAATAAATTTCCAGCGGGTTGCTGCATTGGCAGAGGCTTATCCTTCAATTTATGCTGCGTTCGGTTTACACCCGCTTTATATCCGTCAACATCAAAATGCACATTTGGATGAGTTGAACCAACAGTTACAGAAAAAAAGCGCCAAATGTGTGGCGGTAGGCGAGATAGGCCTAGACCTTTATATGCCTGAACCGCAGTTTGAGATGCAAAAAAGTGTATTGGAAGCACAGCTGAAGCTGGCCAAACAGTATGATTTACCCGCGATACTTCATTCCAGAAAAAGTCATGACCAATTGGCCGCAATTTTACGAAAACATAAATTGCCACGTACTGGTGTGATTCATGGTTTTGCAGGAAGCTTGTCACAAGCCAAGGCTTTTATTGGCCTGGGATTTTATATTGGCGTAGGAGGAACCATTACTTATGACAGAGCACAAAAGACACGTAATACTATTTCACAGCTACCCTTGTCATCATTAGTGTTGGAAACTGATTCGCCTGATATGCCTCTGGCAGGATCCCAAGGCCAACCCAATCGACCTGAAAAAGTTGCACAAGTTTTTTCAGTACTGTGTGAATTGCGTACAGAATCACCGGATGAGATTGCCAATCAAATTTATCATAATAGTAGAGTACTATTTTTACTGGGCTGATTTTAATAGGCAAAACTCATTGAGTTTTTTAGCTGTGGCTTTATATAATCGGCTTCCATTAAACATTAATAATGTTTAACTTATATTCTCTGCTTATTTATTCTTTTTTTTACCTTTTTTCCCGCTAAATTATCTAATCCCACCGAAACCAGGCGGTTTTATGTGATGTGCATCTCATTTTTCGTTTTTATATTACTTTTTGCTGTATTAAATTGTGATGTTAGTTGCTTGTTCCTTTTTAGTACTAGGTATAATCAGCACACACACAATGTCAGTAGGAAATTACAAAAAAACTGACATATTTTTTATTATTCATTCAGTGAACAGGGATTCTTCCAATGCAACTCCTTATGAGCCTGGTCGGGATGGCAGTGCTGATTTTTATCGCAGTACTCTTCTCCAGTAACTATCGAGCTATTAAAATCCGTACTGTCCTGGGCGCCTTCCTGATTCAGATTGCTATTGGGGCATTTGTACTTTATGTACCCGCTGGTAAAGACATTCTGGGAGGAATGTCAGAAGGCGTTTCCAATGTGATTGGATATGGCCAGAAAGGAACAGACTTTATTTTTGGCGGATTGGTTTCCGACAAAATGTTTGAACTGTTTGGTGGCGGTGGTTTTGTTTTTGCCCTGCGTGTTCTGCCGGTAATTGTTTTCTTCTCCTCACTTATTGCCGTGCTTTATTATATGGGCGTTATGCAGCTTATCATCAAAATCTTGGGTGGTGGCTTGCAGAAAATACTGGGAACATCCCGGACTGAATCTTTGTCTGCAACCGCGAATATTTTCGTAGGTCAAACCGAAGCCCCTCTGGTTGTTCGTCCTTATATTTCTACCATGACTCAATCTGAGCTGTTCGCTGTTATGTGCGGTGGCTTGGCCTCTGTAGCGGGTTCAGTATTGGCGGGCTATGCCTCTATGGGTGTTCCATTGGAATACCTGATTGCAGCTTCATTTATGGCGGCACCGGGTGGTCTGCTGTTTGCGAAACTGATGGTGCCTGAAACCGAAGAAACACATGACACTACTGATGCGATGTCACTGATTGCAGCAGAAGAGCGTCCGGCAAATATCATCGATGCAGCCGCATCAGGTGCAGCATCTGGTATGCAATTGGCTCTGAACGTCGGTGCAATGTTGTTGGCATTCACCGCATTGATCGCTTTGTTAAACGGTATCCTGGGCGGTATCGGCGGTTGGTTCGATTATCCTCAATTATCCATGGAACTGGTACTGGGCTGGGCTTTTGCACCAATTGCTTATCTGATCGGGGTTCCGTGGCATGAAGCGACTATTGCAGGCTCTTTCATCGGCCAGAAACTGGTAGTCAATGAATTCGTCGCATTCATGAACTTTGGTGAATACCTGAAACCTGACAATGTTGTTCAGGCCGCAGGCCTGCAAGTACTTTCCGAACATACCAAAGCCATTATCTCCTTTGCTCTGTGTGGCTTCGCTAACTTGTCTTCTGTGGCTATTCTTCTGGGCGGCTTGGGCGGTATGGCACCAAACCGTCGCGGCGATATTGCTCGTTTCGGCTTGAAAGCTGTATTGGCAGGCTCACTCTCTAACTTGATGAGTGCAACTATTGCTGGGTTCTTCCTCTCTCTGTAAAACGTAGGAAGCGTAGCACTCAGGAAGCGTTATCAAATTGAATGCAGGTGAGATTTCTCACCTGCATTTGTTTTTCCCAACGCTATTTAATGTGACTTTTTTCACATTAAAATGTTTTCGTTTGCAAGCCATATTTTATTAGTGTGATTTGAAGCACTAATTATTGAACATTTACATGTTCAAATAATGATATGCAAAGACTTAATGAATCAAGTTGATATCTGTGGGGTCATGCAAGAAGAAAGCCAGTATAGTGCAGAAAGATTGCACAAAAATAGTGCGGAGAGAAGGAATTCAGTTGTTGCATCGTGTATTATCGTAGCAGCCTCTTCAAGGAACTAAGTCCGCTCGCCAACAAACGAACATGTTGATTGTTAAGGACGTTGACTGTTAAAGATAACCGCGTTCGTTCAAAATAATCGTACAAAAGAAGATGTGAACTGATTCAGTCACGATAATAATACCGTTGGAGAGTTTTATGACCGATTTAACCGCCGCCGCCCAGCGCGCGCTGAGTCTGATGGATTTAACTACGCTTAATGATGATGATACAGATGAGAAAGTGACAGCACTTTGTCGTCAGGCAAACAGCCCTGCCGGACAAACAGCCGCCGTCTGTATCTACCCGCGTTTTATTCCTGTGGCGCGCAAGGTATTGCGTGAACAGGGAACCCCCGATATCCGCATTGCCACTGTTACCAACTTCCCACACGGTAATGATGATATTGACATTGCACTGGCTGAAACTCGTGCTGCCATCGCTTATGGTGCTGATGAAGTGGATGTTGTTTTTCCTTATCGTGCATTGATGGCTGGTCATGAACAGATTGGTTTCGATTTGGTAAAAGCCTGCAAAACTGCCTGTGCTCAATCAGGTGTCTGGCTAAAAGTGATTATTGAAACAGGCGAATTAAAAGAAGCAGAACTGATTCGCAAAGCCTCTGAAATCTCGATCAAAGCAGGTGCGGATTTCATCAAAACTTCAACGGGGAAAGTTCCCGTTAATGCAACACTTGAGAGTGCTGAAATCATGTTAACTGTGATCCGCGATATGGGCGTAGGTGACAACGTTGGTTTTAAACCCGCAGGTGGTGTACGCACAGCCGAAGAAGCGGCACAGTATCTTGCTCTGGCTGAGCACATTATGGGAGACAAATGGGCTGACTCTCGCCATTTCCGTTTTGGTGCTTCCAGTTTATTGGAAAGTTTGCTGAACACACTTGGACACCAGAGCCAGAAGCAGAGTAGTGTTTATTGAGATCAATAATAATTCATTAAATGCCCGCTAAAATAGTGTGCATTACTGCCATTCTTTTCAAATAATAATGATTGGGAGGTAGCTTTGTTTTTGGCACAGGAAATTATTCGCAAAAAGCGTGATGGTCATCCACTGAGCGAAGACGAGATCCGTTTCTTTATTAACGGAATCAGTAATAATACGGTTTCTGAAGGGCAGATTGCTGCGCTGGCAATGACTATTTATTTCCATGATATGACAATGGAGGAACGCGTTGCCTTGACTTTGGCAATACGTGATTCTGGTACAGTTTTAAATTGGAAAGCATTGAATTTGTCCGGCCCGATTGTTGATAAGCACTCGACGGGCGGTGTAGGAGATGTCACATCCCTGATGCTTGGCCCGATGGTGGCGGCTTGCGGAGGATATGTACCGATGATCTCTGGACGTGGTTTAGGGCATACCGGAGGAACACTGGATAAATTGGAATCCATCCCCGGTTTTGACATTTATCCTGATGAGCATCGTTTCCGTGACATTATTCGGGATGTGGGTGTTGCCATCATCGGACAGACCAGCTCATTGGCTCCTGCGGATAAACATCTTTATGCAACGCGTGATATCACTGCGACTGTTGATTCTATCCCTTTGATTACTGCGTCTATCTTAGGTAAAAAATTGACCGAAGGATTGGATGCACTGGTTATGGATGTGAAAGTAGGTTCCGGGGCATTTATGCCAACTTACAAACAATCGGAACAACTGGCTGAATCCATCGTCAAGGTAGCAAATGGCGCAGGCTGCAAAACAACCGCGTTGCTGACGGATATGAACCAAGTTCTGGCATCCAGTACGGGCAACGCGCTGGAAGTTCGTGAAGCGGTTCAATTTCTGACAGGAGAATACCGTAATCCCCGGTTATTTGAAGTGACAATGGCGCTGTCTGCCGAAATGTTAATTTTAGGTAATCTGGCAATCGATCGTGATGATGCACGCCGTAAACTACAAATGGTGCTGGACAACGGCAACGCGGCTGAAATATTTGGTCGTATGGTGGCCGCACAAAAAGGGCCGACTGATTTTGTCGAAAATTATGCCCGTTACCTGCCAACAGCAGAATTTAGTAAGCCAGTATTGGCTGGGCAAAATGGCATAGTTGCAGAAATGGATACCCGTGCGTTGGGCATGTCTGTTGTTGCATTGGGAGGAGGGCGTCGTAAAGCGACTGATCCTATTAATTACAGTGTGGGGCTGAGTGATATTGTTACGCTGGATATGCAGGTGAATGCAGATACCCCTCTGGCAGTGATTCATGCTAATAGTGAAAATGCTTGGCATGAAGCCGCAGAAGTTGTGCGTAACGCTTTTGTCTTGGAAAAAATGACCTTAGAAAAAAACGAAACAAAAGCTGCCACACCGATGGTTTATCGCCGTATCAGTGGATAAACCAAATAAGAATCGAAAATAGATTTTAATAGCCGACAGTTTCCGCATTGATAGCGTGAATTGACGCAGGAGAAAATTATGAAACGTACATTCATCATGGTATTGGATTCCTTTGGTATCGGTGCAAGCGCAGATGCTGCAAAGTTTGGTGATGAGGGGTCTAATACTTTAGGGCACATAGCAGAGCAATGTGCCCGTGGTGAGGCTGATATCGGCCGTAAAGGACCATTGCACCTGCCAAACCTGAGTCGTTTGGGATTGGGTAAGGCGATGGAAGAGTCTTGTGGAACTTTTCCAATTGGTTTGGATAAAGATGCCGACATTATTGGTGCCTATGGTTATGCGAGTGAACTTTCTTCTGGTAAAGACACGCCATCAGGTCACTGGGAAATTGCGGGTGTCCCTGTTTTATTCGACTGGGGCTATTTTCAGGACGAAGAGAACAGTTTCCCGCAGGAATTACTGGATAGACTGGTTGAGCGTGCCAACCTTCCGGGATATCTGGGTAACTGTCACTCTTCCGGTACCGTGATTCTGGATAATCTGGGTGAAGAACACATGAAAACCGGTAAACCGATTTTCTATACCTCTGCAGATTCTGTTTTCCAGATTGCCTGCCATGAAGAGTCATTCGGTTTGGATCGCCTGTATGAACTGTGTGAAATCGCTCGTGAAGAACTGAATATTGGTGAATACAACATTGGCCGTGTCATAGCCCGCCCATTTGTCGGGGATAAAACGGGTAACTTCCAGCGTACAGGTAACCGTCATGACTTGGCTGTTGAACCACCTGCCCCAACCATGCTGAAAAAATTGGTTGATGAGAAACAAGGTGAAGTGGTTTCTATTGGTAAGATTGCAGACATTTATGCAAACGTGGGTATCACCAAAAAGGTTAAGGCAACGGGCATTGATGCTCTGTTTGATGCTTCACTGATCGAAATGGAGCAGGCAGGGGATAACACCATCGTATTTACCAACTTTGTTGATTTCGACTCTTCTTACGGCCACCGCCGTGATGTAGCGGGTTATGCGGCAGCACTGGAATTATTTGACCGTCGTCTGCCGGAAATGCTGAAACTGGTTAAAGAGGATGACATTCTGATCTTTACCGCTGACCATGGTTGTGACCCGACTTGGGAAGGTACTGATCATACTCGGGAACATATTCCGGTTCTGGTTTACGGACCTAAAGTTAAACCCGGTTCATTAGGGCATCGCGAAACATTTGCTGACATTGGTCAGACAGTTGCAAAATATTTCAATCTATCACCAATGGATTACGGCAAAGCGATGTTTTAATTTTTTGGGAAGCCAATTGGCTTCCCCCGATTTTTATCCATTTACATATATGTAATAAAAACAAGGAAATAAACTTATGGCCACCCCACATATTAATGCTGAGATGGGCGATTTTGCTGATGTTGTTTTAATGCCAGGCGATCCACTGCGTGCAAAATATATTGCGGAAACTTTCTTGGAAGATGCCCGTCAGGTTAATAATGTTCGCGGTATGCTGGGTTTCACCGGTACTTACAAAGGTCGCCGTATCTCTGTTATGGGGCATGGTATGGGTATTCCATCCTGTTCTATTTACGCCAAAGAACTGATCACTGAATTTGGTGTTGAGAAAATCATTCGTATTGGCTCCTGTGGTGCTGTCAGTGAAGACGTTAAAATCCGTGATATTGTGATTGGCATGGGTGCATGTACCGATTCCAAAGTAAACCGTCAGCGTTTTAAAGATCACGATTTCGCTGCAATTGCGGACTTTGAACTGGTTCGTAATGCGGTTGATGCAGCTAAAGCTAAAAATATCGATGCTCGCGTTGGTAATATCTTCTCTGTAGATTTGTTCTATACACCAGACCCACAAATGTTCGACGTAATGGAAAAATACGGCATTCTGGGCGTTGAAATGGAAGCGGCAGGTATTTACGGTGTGGCAGCTGAATTTGGTGCAAAAGCACTGACTATTTGTACTGTTTCTGACCATATCCGTACTGGCGAACAAATAACGGCTGAAGAACGCCAACTGACGTTTAATAACATGATCGAGATTGCGCTTGAATCCATTTTGTTGGGTGATAATTAAAAAGCGTAAATAATTTTAGCATTTCATTAGAAAAGCGATAAGCCCTTTCCAATATTGGAAAGGGCTTTTTATTTGCCAATCATATATTAATTATAGGTATTTTCTTAAAAATAGAGTTCACATATCTATTTAATCAGATGTTTTATTCATTTATTTTTTGATCAAAAAGTAAATGAAAATAATATATTTAACAAAATCAAAATGATTTTTTAGAATTGGCATTTTGTATCAATAATTAGTTTGGCAATTATCTTGCCTTGTTAAATATTTTTATTTTGAGTTAATCAATTAACTAAATATTAAAGTCTAAATATTGTTATTATTTCGATATAATATCATGAATTCTACCTTCAGGATGATAAAATAGAGCAATAAAGCAACGCCAATTAAGATTCTGAACTACTAAACATCGTTCGATACAATTTAGTTTAATAATCTGAAAATAAAAAAAATTTTAGTAAAATATACTGCTATTTAGAGGTGGTTTTTTATAAAAACTCATATTTTATATGACGTTAAAGCACATAAATAGTTTTATTGGCTGAAATTTGACTTAAAATATATTCTACTGTATTAGTATCGCGTTGGCGGTTTGGTTCATTTTGACAACTTATGAATCGTGTCAAAAAGCTAAATAATCATTCGCCTAAGTGTCAGAAATTAATTTCTGTACTTCGGCTTTCTTTTGGCTATTAGTATCTATTTTACAATTAAAGGCATAAGTGAAATTATGAAACTTAACAAATTGGCGATAGTTTTAGGTTTTGGTGTAGCTTTAACTGCTGGTGCGGCAAATGCCGTTAATCAAGGTAGTGGCACAGTGAAATTCACTGGTTCTATCATTGATGCACCTTGCTCAATCAAAAATAACAACGTTGAAGTTAATCTGGGACAAATTTCTAGCCATATCCTTAAAGATGGCGGTCGTTCAGAATCTCATTTCTTCAAAATTGAATTAGAAAACTGTACTGATCAAACTAAAAATGGTTTGCAAACGACTTTCACTGGACGGAACAATGGTGTAAGTCCTCAAGACCTGTTGGGTATTGAAGGAACTGCAAAAGGTGCTGCAATTGCTATCACTAATGCAGCCGGCAAACTCATCCGCTTGGGAACTAAATCTGACGTGATGTCTTTGTCTGAAGGTAACAATGATCTGCATTTCGCAGCTTACCTGCAAGGTATTAACGCACCTGATAGCGCAGACAAAGATAGCGAAGGCAAAAACTTAGTTGTTCCAGGTAACTTCACCGCTATTGCTAACTTCTCTTTAAACTATCTGTAATATAGCAAATTAGCTGGTAATTTTTTTAGGTTGTATATCAGGAAACTCATTTTCGCCTTGATATTGGGTTTCCTGATAATATATCTTGGGTATTTCTGAGATTAATTCACTACTCAGAATGTGATCAAAATATTCTGTAACAGGAACTGTTTTATTGATATATGTCAATATTATTGGCAATTGAGTTAGCAAAGTGTGCCATTAATAAGAGCTGTCTCTATAGAGTGAATTAAAATACTTTTTTATTTATTTAATCTACCTACGGTGTTCTCTATTGGCTGTACCCGGAAAATAAAAAATTTTCCATACTGAGATAACTTTTAATGGCTTACCAATGGTGACATGTTTTCCCTACTTCCCGCGGTATGGTAAAACCAGCGAAGCATAGACAGAGAACGTAATATATTACGGATAATCAGGACATGTGACTATCTCTGCAACCCCAATATCGATCAAAGCCCTCAATTTAGATCGATGAACTTTAATGATGCCATGCATTAGGTGATAAACCTTAACGCTTATAAACTCGGCAGTATCAGATAGCGGATAAATTAAAACTGGATTATTAACGATTCATTGTTCAGAGGATGTTATGGCTTTGTTTTCAGATTCTATGAATCATGGTTTTTCATTCATTAATAGAAAAACAAACAGTGAGAGAAAAAATTTCTTTAATAAAAAAAAGGTGATTAATAAAAAAAAGATAATTAATAAAATAAAAAAAAGGCATTTAACATTCGGAGTTAAACCTCTTTCTGCTTTTTTACTGTTTGTGCTATCTGGTATTCAAGTGGCTTATTCTAAGCCATCGATTGAATTTAATACAGACGCGCTGGATATCAATGAACGCTCCAGTATTGATTTGGAGAAATTTGCACGTGCGGGTTATATCATGCCAGGTAATTATATTATGGCTGTCCGGATGAATAAGAATGAATTTCCTGATACGTATTCTATTGATTTCACTGCGCCAGAAGATGATCCACAAGCTAGTGAAGCCTGTATACCCCCTGAATTAGTTAAGCAAATAACTTTGAAACGGGAATGGATAGAAAAATTGGGATGGCATAATGATGGAAAATGCCTTGATATCAATACATTGCCAGGCATATCAGCCAGAGGTGAACTGGCTACTTATACACTGTATTTAGTTGTTCCTAAAATCTATCTGGAATATGACTTACCGGACTGGGATCCTCCTTCGCGCTGGGATGAAGGGATTTCTGGTTTGTTGTTTGACTACAACTTAAACGCACAAACATCCAAATCAGCTCAGGGTAGAAACAACCAGCAGATCAGTGCTAACGGAGTTGCGGGTATGAATGCTGGGGCGTGGCGCTTTCGGGCTGATTGGCAGGCCAGATATAACCGCTTCAAATCCAAAGATAATAAATTAGGGCATTCTGGTGAAAGAAAACGTGATTGGGATTGGAATCGTTACTACATGTATCGTGCAATTCCACGTTTGGAAGCGAAATTAACATTGGGAGAGGATTACCTCAACTCTAATATTTTCGATAGTTTCCGCTATACCGGCGTCAGTCTAGTGACTGATGAAAATATGTTACCACCGAATTTACGTGGTTATGCTCCTGAAGTTACCGGTGTTGCCAGAACCAATGCTAAGGTGACGATCAGCCAGCAGGGAAGAGTTATCTATGAAACTCAGGTTGCTTCCGGTCCATTCCGTATTCAGGATCTCAGAGATGCCGTGTCAGGAACACTGGATGTCAGGGTCGAAGAGCAAGACGGGGGTATACAGCAATTTCAGGTCAACACAGCGACCATTCCTTATCTGACACGTCCTGGACGAGTACAATATAAATTTATTGGTGGGCAACCTACCAATGATAAACATCGCCGGGAAGGACCTGCATTTGGTCTGGGCGAATTCTCCTGGGGTATTAACAACGGCTGGTCACTGTATGGTGGTCTTTTGGCGGCGGGAAATTATAACGCCTTGTCATTGGGGATCGGCCGTGACTTGATGATGTTTGGTGCATTGTCATTCGACATGACGGAATCAAGGGCAAAACTATCAGGGGAGAATAAAACCTTCACAGGTGGATCTTATCGTCTCAGTTATTCGAAACGTTTTGATGAATACAACAGTCAAGTGACATTTGCCGGATATCGCTTTTCTGAACGTGATTTCATGAGCATGGGGCAGTATATCGATCGCCGCTATCGCAATATTTCCTCTGATAGCGGAAAAGAACTGTATTCCATTATTTTCAATAAACAATTCCCTGATATCAGTCTTAGCGCCCATTTTAACTATAGTCATCAAACCTACTGGAACCGACCAACGAACAATCGCTATAACATCTCTCTATCCAAATATCTGGATATTGGGCGGTATAAAAACATCAACGTCAACTTATCAGCCTACCGCAACAATTTTGATAATAAAAAAGATGACGGCATGTACCTGAACCTTTCCATTCCATGGGGAGAAAGCGCTACTCTCAGTTATAACGGGATGGTTAATCGTCAGGGCAACGCGCATACAGTGGGGTATTTTGATCGCATTGATGATCGCAATAACTATCGCATTTCAGCGGGTACAACTATTGGCGGCAGAGCATCAGCCGATGGCTATTACACCCATTATGGCAATAAAGCATTACTGACAGCCAGTGCCAGTTATCAGGATGGTGGCAATACTGCCGCTGCACTTGGTCTACAAGGTGGAATAACTGTAACAGCAAAAGGTGCTGCCCTACATCGCACCAATATGCCCGGTGCGACTCGTCTGATGGTGGATACGGAAGGTGTCAGCAATGTCCCTATCCGGGGATTCGGTTCAGCGGTACATACCAATCACTTTGGAAAAGCAGTGCTGACAGATGTGAACCACTATTATCGCAATAAGGCACATATTGACTTAAATAACCTGCCAGATGATGTGGAAGCACTGCATTCTGTGCAGCAAGCAACACTGACAGAAGGCGCGATTGGTTATCGCAAATTTCAGGTGATATCAGGCATTAAAGCGATGACGGTTATTCGTCTGCCTGATGGTTCATTCCCTCCTTTTGGGGCATCTGTCATGAATGCAGCCCAACGGGAAATAGGGATTCTAAGTGATGATGGATTTGCTTACCTGAGTGGAATGAATCAGGGTGAAAAACTGACAATACATTGGGATGGAAGTGCACAGTGTGAGATAACGGTACCAGATGAAATTTCAGCAGAATCTTTATCTTCACTTTTATTACCTTGCCAATTTTTAACGGGTGATAGTAAGTAAAATGTAATGATTTGATCAAAAAAATCTTTATTAAATAAAGTATTATAGTTTTTTTAAAATGAAAAGTACGGTTATTAGCTGGTTCAGTAATATAAATATGAGCCTCTTTATAGTATGAGCAAATGACACTATGAAACTGAAAAAAATTCTAATGATAACTGCCATAACAGTAACGGGCTTGACATCAATTAATCAAGCAATGGCAGCGCTAGCGTTGGATCGTACCCGCGTGATTTTTAATGGGGAGATGAAATCAGTCAGTCTGAACATTGAAAACCAGCATCTTGATTTGCCTTATTTAGCACAGGCATGGATTGAAGATGAGCAAGGAAATAAGATCAATGGTCCGCTTGTAGTTGTTCCACCAGTACAGCGTGTTGAAGCTGGAGAAAAGAGTCAAGTCAAAATTCAGACACTGCCAGCGATAGCTCAATTACCACAAGACAAAGAAAGTCTATTTTATTTTAACATTCGTGAAATTCCGCCACGCAGTGAGAAACCGAATGTGCTGCAAATTGCTTTACAAACACGGATTAAGTTGTTCTACCGCCCAAAAACCGTGATTGCACATCGTATTGATATTGATAATCCATGGCAGGAAAAACTCACTTTAATCCGTGAAGGAAATCAATATGTGGTGAATAACCCAACACCTTATTACGTCACTATTTCAGAAGCATCGAACAAAGTGAACGGAAATAGTGTCGAGGGATTTCAGCCTTTAATGTTGGCACCCAGAAGCAATGAAAAGCTTGGCATAACAATTAATGCATTAGGTAATTCACCAGTCCTGACTTATGTCAATGATTATGGTGGACGTCCACAGTTAACATTCAATTGTAGTGGCAATAATTGCGTGGTGAAAAAAGTTGTGACTGATGAAAGCTGATCGGGTTGCCTTGGTGATGTCTTATCAATTGAAAATTTGATAGGACATTAAACCAGAACTAACCGGGTCGTATAAGCCTTCTTTGGGTAAGTAGTTGGATAAGGTTGGGTAAATGAAATGAACTCGTTAAATATCAAACTATCCAGATATGTATTGTCGGTACTGTTTCTTTTAGGCATTGCTAGCCAGCATAACGCATATGCAAACGATAACCTGCTCCAAAATGTCAGGATTACGCTCACTGTACTCGCCCCTACATGTTCTATTAAGACAGAAGATCAAAATATGGAAGTAGATTTTGGAAATATCCTTAACAGTGATCTTTATCTGAAACATCGTACAGAAGGCCGGCAATTTAATTTGCATTTAGAGGATTGTGATCCCCGCATTACAAATAGACTCAAAATTAAATTTTTAGGTGAGACAAGCAAAGAATTACCGAGTTTATTAGCATTTAGTTTGGCTGGCTTAGCGATTGGAATGGAAAAAATTGATGGTACGCCAATGCCGTTTAATAAAACCAGTGAATTCCAGTTATTAGCCAATAGTAAAAATAATGTAATTCCACTCCGGGCATTTGTACAAGCTGAGCCTAATGCTATTCAAAGTAAAAAGATTGGTATTGGTGAATTTACTGCAATTGCAACTTTTGAAGTTAATTACGACTAGTCATGCTGACTGGTTTTTCATCTACGATATTTAGCCAGAATTTGATGCCATTTGGAAAATAAGTTATGTGCCATATTAAAAAATCGTTGTTGAAACTAATAGCCTTGTTGTTTTTATTAAGTGCCAAACAGGTTTATGGTGGGGCTTATGTTATGCCGATTAGTATCGAGAAGGATAAAACTTACGTGACCCTGGAAATAATTGCCTGGACAGAGGAAGAAGGTATTCCTAATCCTTGTTATAAGTCGAGAAAATGTTATGTTGGCCCTGATGTTCTGTATCATGAAGGTGCTCCGGGTATGCATGGGGCTTGTAACGATACTAATTCATGTTTGACGGATGCACAGCAATATAAGACAACTGCCGACGTAATGAGAGCTTATAAAAACAAGTTTTCTTTACCTTTTCAGGCCACATTTCCTATTCTGCCAAAAAACTATGAGTGTGTAGGGTTGTTTTATGCTGAAAATACATTTCCCGGTTTCGGTAATGCACGACAGTATCCTGGTTCAACTTGTGGCAAATTACCACCACCGACACAGTCCTGTTCCATTCATGTCCCTGCTGAAATTTCGTACGGGGAGCTAACAGCTTCAGAAGTAAATAATGCTACCCGTCAGACCACTGGAGATGTCAAATGTAATCTTGCTGGAGAAATAACAGTATTAGGCATGTCAAAAGACCGACAAGCAAAAATATATTTAGATTCCGAACAACAACTTTATTCCACATTGAAGGTTGAGGATAAAGAAGGATTAAAAGGAGCGCGTATTTTTGTAGAAAAAGGTTTTGTTCCCAAGAGTTTTACGCTGACATCACAGTTACATGCACTTTCACAACCCAAAGCAGGTAAATATGAAGGAACTGCAATCATTTTATTACGTTATAATTAAACTGAGAGTAAAATATTATGCACGTCAGTATGCTGGTAGGAAAAAGAATCCAAATGAAAAGAAAAGACATTGGAGTGACAGCAGCAGAGCTGGCAGACAAAATTGGAGTGAGCCATCAGCAATTGTCACGTTATGAACGCGGAACCAATAAAATTAGTCTGGAACATCTGGTCTCTATTGCTATTGCTTTGAATACCCCTGCCGACTGGTTTTTAGAGGATTGCTTTACACCCCCTAAAGTTCAAATGAATAATCAATATTCCTGTGTAGCGGAAACAATATTAGGTTTATAGTATCTAAGATATATTGTATCCAATATAGATTGCACCAGACATATATTGATATCGAACAGAAAAAAAGATTAATATAGCAGCAATTCAAGCCACTCCTGAAAAGGAATGGCTTTTTCATTAAATATCCATTAGGAAACATAAGATAATAACGCATCAAATGGTTAACATTTAGTACCAAACTGTTAACCAATAAATTATTCCATTTTTTCGCCTCCATTAACCTTCTCTTTATTCGAAAAAATCAATATAACTGTTTGATTAATTCTTAAAAAACACCTCTTCTATCGGAAAAGCATATCCTGTTTTTTCCTCATCATAGTTTTTTCCTTTTATCATCCAGTTAAGAATAAATTTAAATTGTGCGACATCGAAAGTTATATAAATCAAACCCATTAATTATGTTGGGATAATTAACTAATATAATATCAAAATTAAGGTTAATCATCTTGGGTTAACAGTTTGGTACTAATTGTAGACAATTTTCGTTTTCCTTTTTCTTGCCATATCGTCTCAAAACGACCCGCATTACTCGCGGTATAGCGGACAGTGTGACGAATATTGCGGTGGCCTAAATAGTCTTGAATCAAACGAGTATCCACTCCATTGTCTGCCAATGCGTAGCCACAAGAATGCCTCAGCATGTGCGGATTCGCGCAAACTGCTAAATCAGCTTTTAAACTCGTTTGTCGAATAATTTTGTAAAATTGCTGGCGTGACATACGTGTTCCTGTTCTCGACAAGAATAGCCACTCACTCTGATCACTATTTTTATAGCGTTGGCGCAGGGAAAGCCATTTTCGTATGAGTTGAATTTCTCGGGCTACCATTGGGTGAATTGTGGAAAAACCATTTTTCAGGCGTTGTATACGTAGCTTTTTCCCTTCTAGATCCACATCGGAAAGTGTTAATCCGAGCAACTCTGACACCCGGAATCCATGAATAAAACCCATGAATATCATACAGGTATTACGATCAGAATGAGGATGTTTCTCCAACTCTTGGAGCAAGGTTTCAATTTCCGAGTGGGTTAAATATTTACGTTTCAATATAATGTTTGACACAGTATTTGACTCCTGATGATTATCAAAGATACCTATTATTATTGTCGCTGATTATTCACATAGTTCAATGTTAAGCATCATTAATAAGCAAAACATCTCCTCTTCGCCTTTTAAGCTGCAACTCGAAATCCTTTAGATATAAAATGAAACGGCTTCCTTATTCGTTGGATTTCCAACTTTGGGGAAGCCGTTTTTTCAGGGAAATACCGTTAAAACAGAAGGTATCTTATCTGTTCAATTTATTTCACAATCTTGGCATGCATTTCCTGTACAGAAATAACCCGCTCAGTAGGATCTGCACTCAATGCCATAGTTGTTGCAAAACCCCCATTCAGCGTTGTGTCATAATGCACTTTATATTGTAGTGCACTGCGACGCAGCAGTTTTGAATCTTCAATCGCCTGACGACCGGCGGTGGTATTGACGATATAGTCATATTCACCGTTTTTGATTCTGTCCTGAATATGTGGACGCCCTTCGTAAACTTTATTCACCAGGCGTGGGTTGATTCCCGCTTCACCTAATACAATCGCTGTACCGTGAGTCGCATCCAGCTCAAAGCCTTGTTTAAGTAACTTAGCCGCTAAATCGACGATGCGTCCTTTATCTTCCTCGCGAACAGACAGCAATGCACGGCCTTGTTTGCTCATGGTAGAGTTACTGCCCAGCATTGCTTTTGAGAAAGCTTCAGCAAAGGTACGACCAACACCCATCACTTCACCTGTAGAACGCATTTCTGGTCCCAGAATCGGGTCAACCCCCGGGAATTTATTGAATGGCAATACAACTTCTTTCACGGAGTAATAAGGTGGAATGATTTCCTTAGTTGCGCCCTGTTGAAGCAGAGATTGGCCTGCCATCACGCGTGCAGCCACTTTTGCCAGCGGCAGCCCCGTTGCTTTGGATACGAATGGTACAGTACGTGCCGCACGTGGATTCACTTCAATCAGGTAGACTTCGTTATCTTTCACCGCAAATTGGACGTTCATTAAACCACGGACACGCAGTTCAAAAGCCAGTTTTTCAACTTGCTGACGCATAACATCCTGAATTTCTCTGCTTAGAGTATAAGCTGGCAGAGAACAGGCAGAATCACCGGAGTGGACACCCGCTTGCTCAATATGTTCCATGATGCCGCCGATCAGAACGCGTTCACCGTCACAGATAGCATCAACGTCTACTTCAACGGCATCATCAAGGAAGCGATCCAGCAGAACCGGTGCATCGTTGGATACACTTACCGCAGTCTGGAAGTAACGGCGCAAGTCAGATTCGTCATATACGATTTCCATCGCGCGTCCACCCAATACATAAGATGGGCGAACAACCAGCGGATAGCCAATTGCATTACCTTTTTCAACCGCTTGTTCGATAGTGCTGACCGTCGCGTTAGCCGGCTGTTTCAGGCCAAGACGGTTAACAGCTTGTTGGAAACGTTCGCGATCTTCTGCGCGATCAATCGCGTCAGGGCTGGTGCCGATAATGGGTACACCCGCCGCTTCCAGCTCACGTGCCAGCTTCAGCGGAGTCTGCCCGCCATACTGAACGATAACGCCTTTTGGTTGTTCAACACGCACGATTTCCAGTACGTCTTCCAGTGTGACAGGCTCAAAGTAAAGACGGTCGGAAGTATCATAATCTGTTGAAACAGTTTCTGGATTACAGTTCACCATGATGGTTTCATAACCATCTTGACGCAGAGCCAGCGAAGCATGTACACAACAGTAATCGAATTCAATGCCTTGTCCGATACGGTTAGGACCACCGCCCAATACCATGATTTTTGGCTTGTCGTTATTCGGGTTCGCTTCACATTCATCTTCGTATGTGGAATACATGTAAGCAGTATCGGTGGCGAATTCTGCCGCACAGGTATCAACACGCTTATAAACAGGGTACAGCTTGTAATCATGACGCAGCTTGCGGATTTCTTTACCAGAAATTCCCACGAGTTTTGCCAAATGTGCATCGGCAAAACCTTTGCGCTTGAGGTGGCGCAGGAAATCAAAAGTCAGGCCGTTTACGCCTTGCTCTGCAACTTGTTCTTCCAGACGAATCAACTCTTCAATTTGCACCAGGAACCAGCGATCGATATTCGTCAGATTGAAGATACCATCAACGGACATTCCCGCACGGAAAGCATCAGCAACATACCAAATACGCTCAGCTCCTGCACTTTTCAGTTCACTGCGGATTTTGGTCAGTGACTGTGGATCATCCAAATTGACTTTCGGATCGAATCCGGTCGCCCCGACTTCCAGACCACGCAGCGCTTTCTGCAAGGACTCCTGGAAAGTACGACCAATTGCCATCACTTCACCGACAGATTTCATCTGAGTGGTCAGACGATCATTGCTGCCCGCGAATTTTTCAAAGTTGAAGCGAGGAATTTTCGTCACAACATAGTCGATGGATGGTTCAAAAGACGCCGGGGTACGTCCGCCTGTGATGTCATTCATCAATTCATCAAGGGTATAGCCGACCGCCAGTTTTGCTGCAATTTTCGCAATTGGGAAACCCGTTGCTTTGGAAGCCAGCGCGGATGAACGAGATACACGTGGGTTCATCTCAATGACAATCAGGCGGCCATTTTTCGGGTTCACCGAAAACTGTACGTTTGAACCACCGGTTTCAACGCCGATTTCACGCAATACCGCCATAGAAGCGTTACGCATAACCTGATATTCTTTATCAGTCAGCGTTTGTGCAGGTGCGACAGTGATGGAGTCACCGGTATGAATACCCATCGGGTCGAAGTTTTCAATGGAGCAGATGATGATGCAGTTATCATTTTTATCTCGCACCACTTCCATTTCATACTCTTTCCAACCAATCAGGGATTCATCGATCAGCAGTTCATTAGTTGGGGAGAGATCTAAACCGCGTTCGCAGATTTCTTCAAATTCTTCACGGTTGTAAGCGATACCGCCACCTGTTCCGCCCATGGTAAAAGAAGGGCGGATGATACAAGGGAAACCAACATCTTCGGCCACCGCCAATGCTTCTTCCATTGTATGTGCGATACCAGAACGGGCAGTATCCAGACCAATTTTTTTCATGGCCTTGTCAAAACGCTGGCGATCTTCTGCTTTATCAATCGCATCAGCAGTGGCACCAATCATGGTCACACCGAATTCGGTCAGCACGCCCTGACGTTCCAGCTCCAAAGCGCAATTCAGGGCAGTTTGCCCACCCATGGTTGGCAGGATTGCATCCGGGCGTTCTTTTTCAATGATTTTGCGCACGACTTCCCAGTGAATTGGCTCGATGTAAGTTGCATCTGCCATTTCAGGGTCGGTCATGATAGTTGCTGGGTTCGAGTTCACCAGAATGACACGATAGCCTTCTTCGCGCAGAGCCTTACAGGCCTGTGCACCGGAGTAGTCAAATTCACAAGCCTGACCGATAACAATCGGGCCAGCGCCTAAAATCAGGATACTTTTAATATCAGTACGTTTTGCCATTTTTTTCTTCTCCTGATTATTTAGTGTTCTGGGCGTTGGTCTGGCAATATTGTTCAATTAATTCGATAAAGTGATCGAACAATGAGGCAGTTTCATGTGGGCCTGGGCTGGCTTCAGGGTGCCCCTGAAAACTGAATGCAGGTTTGTCGGTGCGATGAATGCCTTGCAATGTGCCGTCGAAGAGTGATTTATGCGTTACGCGCAGGTTGGCTGGCAGTGAGCCTTCATCAACCGCGAAACCGTGGTTCTGTGCGGTGATCATCACAACATTGAGATCCAGATCTTTAACCGGATGGTTACCACCGTGATGACCAAATTTCATTTTCACGGTTTTTGCGCCACTGGCCAGTGCCAACAATTGATGACCCAGACAGATACCAAATACAGGAATGTCGGTAGTCAGGAAGGTTTTGATTGCTTCTATGGCATAGTCACATGGTTCTGGGTCACCAGGGCCGTTGGACAGGAAAATGCCATCTGGTGCCATTTTCAGTACTTCATCTGCGGAAGTTTTTGCCGGTACAACGGTAACGCGGCAGCCACGATCTACCAGCATACGCAGGATGTTACGTTTAACACCAAAATCATAGGCTACAATATGGTAAGGCAGTTCTTGTTCTTTGCGAGCTTCCGGCAGCCCATCTGTCAATGTCCAGCTTTCCTGTATCCACTGGTAAGCTTGCGCCACTGTGACTTCTTTCGCGAGATCCATGCCCTTCAAGCCCGGGAATGATTTTGCTTTTTCCAATGCAACTTCAACTTGGGCACCTGCTTCATTACCTGCGATGATACAGCCATTCTGCGTGCCTTTTTCTCTTAACAGGCGGGTCAGCTTGCGTGTATCGATATCAGCGATGGCAACAATATTGTGACGTTTCAGATAATCAGACAGGTTTTCTTCACTGCGGAAGTTGCTGGCCACTAAAGGTAAATCACGAATAACGAGGCCTTGGGCTTGGATGGCGGGAGATTCTTCATCAGCAGCATTGATGCCGACATTACCAATATGGGGATAAGTAAGAGTAACAATTTGGCGGGAATAGGAAGGGTCGGTAAGTATTTCTTGATATCCGGTCATTGAGGTATTGAAGACCACTTCTCCAACAGCCACACCTTCTGCACCGATGGCGCGACCGTGAAATTGGGTTCCATCTTCCAGAACCAATATAGCTGACTTAATCAAAACGCCCTCCAGAATGAATAATCAGTCGTACATATTGCATATTAATTCATGATTAATGTTTAAAATCAATATTAATCGTGATTTTTGTTAAAATTTTGGCAAATTGCGCGCATTCTAATGATGAGAGGTGGAATTGTCTACAAAAAATGGCATTTTCATTGACTTTTTTATAGCGCTCAGTCCTAAATCAAGCAAATGCAGCTGAAAAGAATAAGGAAAGTAGGCATAAATAATCGATTAATATGAAAGAAAATTTTAAAATTAAAAAAATGTGCTTTTTTTCTAACTTATCGAAAATAAGTCAACAAAAAGACACTCCAATCCTATATAAAAAGGCATTAACTTTGATTTTTAAATAAAATCACTCTTAAGCCATTTAATTGCAATTTTATTGTTTTAATCAACTGCATTTACAATGGCTTATATATTTTATTTATCAAATATCATCAAGATTTAGAACATCTTTCATATTATAAAGCCCATTATTTCTATCCGTTAACCACATTGAAGCCTTAACAGCTCCATTAGCAAAGGTCATACGGCTGGAAGCCCTGTGGCTAATCTCTATGCGCTCACCAATATCTGCAAAAATCGCTGTATGTTCTCCAACAATATCTCCGGCTCGTATGGTGGCAAATCCGATGCTTTTCGGATCACGTTCCCCGGTATGGCCTTCGCGGGCATAGACTGCACAGGTTTTGAGATCACGGCCCAGCGCATTAGCAATGGACTCACCCATTGCAAGGGCGGTTCCTGATGGTGCATCAACTTTATGGCGATGGTGGGCTTCAATGATTTCAATATCAGTATACTCTCCCATCACGGTGGCAGCTTTTTCCAGTAATTTTAGTACCAGATTGACCCCGACACTAAAATTCGCGGCAAAAACAATGGAAATTTCACGGGAAGCGTCTTCAATAGCCTGTTTGCCGGTCTCATCAAAACCTGTCGTACCAATGACCATTGATTTGCGGTATTGTCGGCAAATAGCGAGATAAGTTAATGTACCTTCTGGACGGGTAAAATCGATCAATACATCAAAATGTTCGATAACATGGTGTAAGTCATCATTGATAATTATCCCGTTTTTACCGATACCCGCCAGTTCTCCGGCATCAGTTCCCACCAATGAAGAACCGGGACGTTCCAATGCTGCACCAAGTGTAACGCCATCCAATTGCTGGACAGCCTGAATAAGATTGCGTCCCATGCGCCCACTCGCGCCAACAATAGCAATGCGAATATCTGTATCAGCCATAAGGCCCTCTCTGTAAATCGTTTTTAACTGAGGTAACAAAGAAAATTGCTTTACAGCTTAACTGTCAGGAGATGGCTGCACCAGTCTTATAGTCAGACAATTAGAAAAACAGGGATCAGGCAGGAAATTATAAAAAGGACTAAACAGCTAAGAGTTCTAACTATGTGACCGGAGTGAGTGAACGCAACCAACAAAGCAGCAATTTGAAAGATGACGGGTATATCAGATTTGATAGTGCAATATTATTATATGTATCGTTAAATTTCAGAGTTTGACAATAAATTATAAAACACATTTACTTCAATTTGAGTAGCAATTTTATACAAAAATAGGTAACTGTTTTATTAAGTTCCTTTCAGTATAAGAATAGGTTTCAATTTATAATGATACCCAATGGATTTTGAGCGGTAATCTGAAAGACGAAGGCTATAGGTGATTATTTATGGCTAAGCAGGAAAATGTAAAAGAAAGTACCCATTTCTTTCATCTGAAAGAATTTAATGGATTGGAGATGCTCAGGGCAAAATACCATAATCAAGTGTTTTCCCGCCATGTGCATGAAGCTTTTTGTATCGGTGTTATAGAAGAAGGAGCCCAGCGTTTCCACCGTACAGGAATAGAGTATATTGCACCTAAAGGCGATATTATTCTGATCAACGCAGATGAAATCCATACAGGATCTTCTGCTGTACAAACGGGATGGTCATATCAGGCAATATACCCATCACCTGAATTACTGCGTTCGTTGTCACGGGATTTTAAATACGCAAGTGGCTCAATCCCTTGGTTTCCTTCTGCTGTTGTACACGATCCCGGTTTATCCGAGCAGTTGCGTATGACGTTTAATCTCTTGGTTCAGAATGGCAATACTTTGCTCAAAGAAACTATGCTGCTTTCTTCACTTGCCTGGTTAATCATGCGATATGGTCAGACATATATTACTGGGCCGGAATTATCGGATGCAGAAAAACAGATATTCGTGATCAAAGAATATATTAATGCTTATGCAGAAAATGATATATCTCTCAATCAATTAGCGGAAATGGCACAATTGAGTCCGTGGCATTTTTTGCGGCAATTCAAGAAAATCATAGGAGTAACCCCACATGTTTACCTGATCTTAGCTCGTTTACGCATGGCGCGAAGGTTATTGATTGAAGGTAATTCCATATTGAATGTTGCCATCCGCTGTGGTTTTTCAGATCAAAGCCATTTTAACCGCCATTTTAAAAATGCAATGGGTATTACTCCCGGTATGTTTGTACGTTCCTTGCAAAGATCTTATTAACTTCTTTAAAACATTTTCTCTCTAAATAATTTTATCAGTGCATTAACAAATTATTTAATCGCAATTTTATTCAATATTCCGGCTTTAACTATTTGTAAGCTGCTTTTCTAATGACTAGCTTTCAAATTATTGATGTAGATTATGTTATGGAAAAATCATTCTCCGATTCGCATATTGATATTCAGTCGAAAGCTTCTCCCTGGAGGGGGTTTTGGTCAGGCATGTATAATATGTTGCCGCTTTGCTCATCAGTTATCCCTTGGGGGATATTGGTGGGTTCTGTTGCTGTACAATCTGGTCTGACTTTAGGTCAAAGTATTAGTATGTCAGCTATTTTATTTGCCGGGGCGGCACAGTTAGTGGCTTTGGGGTTATTGTCATCAGGTGCGAGTATATTTACCATTATTATTTCTGTCTTCTTTATTACAGCTCAGCATTTTCTATATGGCTTGACATTGCGTGAATATGTTTCGGTGTTAAAAGCTCGTTATCGGTTACCAATCGGCTTTTTACTAACAGACGAGTTGTTTGCCCTTAGTAGTGCCCAGAAAAATAAACAGACTTTAACGCCCGGTTATATGATTGGTGCTGGTTTATGTTTTTATTTGTGTTGGAATCTGTTTAGTTTGTTGGGGATTTTTATGGCTTCCTCTATCCCTGATCTTGCAAAATATCATCTGGATTTTTCTATTGTTGCTACTTTTATCACTATTGTTGTACCTATGATTAAAAAGCTTAGCGTGATTTTAGGGGTTTGTTTTTCTTTGTTTTTATCTATGTTGTTATCTTACTTACATGTTGAGGGGGCAATTATTATTGCAGGTGTGAGTGGCATGTTCTTTTCTGTATTTATTGCTAGATTGGCGAAGGAATAAATAATGATCTGGACATTGATTTTTACTTTAGCCAGTATTATTTTTTTAAATAGATATATTTTTTTAGAACCTAAAATGCCAATAAAGTTACCAAGAATATTAAATGAGTCACTTAAATATTCCGCACCGTGCTTACTTATTGCAATATGTGGCCCCATTATATTAATGGAACATGGAGAATTAAGAGAGTTACCCAATAATCCGTATCTATGGGGAGCGTTGCTGACGACTATATTTGCTTTTTTTATTCGTAATATTGTTGTTTGCGTTATTGTTAGTCTGATCGCGTTTTATATTTTATCCGTTATCTTATAGATAGGAGAGAATTATGAAAACAGGAAACGAAATTTATAAGGAGTCTACTGATATTCGAAATACTTATAGAATCTTACCTTTTCAAGGCGCATGGACTTGGCTGACGGGAAAAGATATTCCTGATAGGAAGCCATTATGGAAATCAAGTTCTATTGAAATGATTTTCTGGTCACTTAGCTGGATTGTTGTTGGTACATTACTTATCCACTGGTCGCTTACCAGCGAAATGTCACTGTTCTTTACTATTGTTATCTATGCTATAGGTGTTTTATTTTCTGCTTCAGGTGCTAGATATGTTGTTGCCACAATTATTCATCAAGGTGTACATGGCAATTTACTATCAATTCAAACAGGTAATAAAATACTATGTGAAATTTTTTCAACAATATTGATTACCCAACCTTATGATTCATATCGTAAATTTCATATCTATGAGCATCATGGCAAAGATTTTTCAACAATAGAGGATAAAGATCTCGCTGCAATATATAAATTAGGCTTTATCCCTGGAAAGTCTAAAAGCCGGCTTTATCTGAATTTACTTTTAACTTTACTTAGCCCATATTTTCATTTGTCATATTTTATCGGTAGAATTAAATCAAATTTAGTAGGCGTTCCAAAATATAGATTTATTATGACAATCATTCAACTCATGATATTAGGTTATCTAATTTGGTATTTAGGCATCGTTTCTTTTCTTCTCATGATCGTTGTTCCTTATGTCATAGTTTACCAAATCGCATCATTATTACATTTAATAACAGAGCATGTCTGGCTATTACGTAAAGAAAAAGAAACTATTCGTGATAGTCATATCAATAATTCTCTAGGTCGTTTCTGTGGTTCACCTTGCCCCAAGAGTTTTGCCTTAAAATATTGGTCTCAGTGGGTAGTTTGGTCTATCGCACACTTATTCTATCATCTGCCTATTAGAATGCTGGTAGTACAAGGGTCACTCGTGTGCCATGACTGGCATCATCGAGTAAGTAGTGTGAAAGACTGGTATAATTATGCGGCGTTAAGGGAAGCTAATGCTGAAAAATTAGCGGAAGAAGGTATTTATGATTACACCGAATTTTGGGGTTTTCATAATTGTTTGGATTATGTATTAACAATGATAAACCAGGCTGAATTAGTAGAGATTAGTGATTTAAAATATAGGCTTAATTAAATAAAACATCATTAAGTAGTATTGTAAGAAATAATTAACGTTAATTTATTAACAACAATAATTTATTATTAATAAGGGTTTGTATCTAATGGATAAATCGTTAGGTCTATCATTAGTAGATTAGATTATTATGATAGACCTATTTGATATTTCATTGACGGAGTTATTTCAAAATCTATTGGGAAATTAGTTATTCTTGCCTATCTATTCTTCTGCCTCTGGCAATTCGCATGAACATCTTTTAGGTATTACTTTATTTGAAACGGCTTTTTGTCGGAAAATTATATCGGAATCGATTACTGACAACTGTAACTATCAACCGAAAATTTCCAACTCGAAAAAGCCGAGTTGGAGTTTACATATGCTGAAATTATTGCCCTCAAGCGAATCCAGTGTTAATTTACTTCTTTCACTTCAACACGCAATTCTTTTGGTACTTCGAAGACAATATTTTCTTCACGGCCACTTAGTTCGTTAACTGTTTCTGCGCCAAGAATTTTCAGGCGATCAATCACTTGTTGCACCAAAATATCAGGCGCAGATGCGCCCGCTGTGACACCGACTGCACTCACACCTTTGACCCACTTTTCTTGTATATCATCGGCAGAATCAATCAAATAAGCAGGTTTTCCCATACGTTGTGCTAGTTCGGCCAAGCGATTTGAGTTTGATGAATTTTTGGAACCAACGACTAAAACCACATCAGCGCCATCAGCCAAATCACGCACTGCTTCCTGACGGTTGGTTGTGGCATAACAGATGTCATCTTTGCGTGGGCCGACAATATTCGGGAAACGGGCATTGAGTGCATCAATCACTTCTGAAGTGTCGTCTACAGAAAGCGTGGTTTGTGTCATAAAACAGAGGTTATTTTCATCTTTGACTTGCAGTTTCCACACATCTTCCGGTGATTCCACCAGATACATTCCACCTTCAGGGTTATTGTATTGGCCCATGGTGCCTTCCACTTCCGGGTGACCTGCATGTCCAATTAGAATCGCTTCTTTACCTTTGCGGCTAGCCCTTGCAACTTCCATATGAACTTTGGTTACCAACGGACAGGTCGCATCAAACAGCATGGTGAGATGACGGGAGCGGGCTTCTGCGCGAATGGCCTGAGAAACGCCGTGTGCAGAGAAAATCAGAATGGCACCATCAGGCACTTCTGAAATTTCTTCAATGAAGATAGCCCCACGCTTTCTTAGATTATCGACGACATAACGGTTATGTACGACTTCATGGCGAACATAAATCGGGGCACCGTATAGTTCCAGCGCCCGTTCTACAATGCTGATGGCACGATCAACACCAGCACAAAAACCACGAGGGTTAGCCAGCAATATTTGCATGGGTTTCCTCCCACTGAGGGTCAATTTCCAACACTTCAATTTCAAAAGTGATGTTTTGTTCAGCCAGTGGATGATTAAAATCAACAGTAATAGAACCTTCAGCCACTTCTTTGATAAATCCCGGCATTTCACTGCCATTCATGGCTGTAAATAACATAATGGTTCCTGCTTCCGGGATACCGGAGTCAGCAAAATCACGTGGAGTGAAGTACTGTACTAAGTCAGGGTTGTGTTTACCGAAAACGGTTTCCCCCGCCAGCGTGAATTGATGTTTATCACCAACTTTCAGACCAAGAAGCTGCTGTTCCAGAGGGGCAGAGAGGCTACCATCACCAAGACGGAATAATGCTGGCTTGCCTTGACTGTAAGTCGAGTCTGCCGTTGAGCCATCATCCAGCTTTAATGTGAAGTGTAATAAAACCGCACTGTGCATTTGCACCTGCATTGACATGTTGCTCAAACCTTCTACTGTAAATGATTACAAGTATACCGACATTGGGTATAGATGAAATTACCAGCCCCAATTTTATTAACCGGAGCTGATTTATTATCATTTTCAATGACTATATTTTCTTCAATGACTATGCTTTCTTCAGTGGCTAAGTTTTCGATACTGATTTTTTGTCATCTGGGCTGATAAAGCTCTCGATGATAATGAGAGCTGCCCCGATACAGATTGCAGAATCGGCGATATTAAAAGTAGGCCAGTGCCATTCCCCGACATAAAAATCGATGAAATCGATAACAAAGCCATGTACCAGACGATCAAACAAATTCCCCAATGCCCCACCAATCACTAAGGCGTAGGCGATATTGCTCAGTTTTTGCTTAGCACTGGAACGATACATCATCACCAGAAGCACAACAGTGATGGATATTGCCACCAAAGCAAAGAACCAGCGTTGCCAGCCACCTTTGTCTGCCAGAAAGCTGAAAGCCGCACCAAAATTCTGGGCATACATCAGATTGAAAGAAGGTATCAACGGGATAGATTCATACAACGAGAAATACTGCAACACGAAGTGTTTGCTTCCCAAATCCAATATCAATACCACAACAACCAGCCAAAGCCAGCGGAGTCCAGTGGAGCAAATGGGTTTATTCATCAGGCAAATTTACGCTCTTCACCGTTGCCGGCAACGTTAGTCACACAGCGGCCACAAAGTTCTGCATGTTCCGCCACCACTCCCACATTTGTGGCATAGTGCCAGCAACGTGGGCATTTCTCACCGACAGCTTTGCGGAAAGCTACTTTTAGACCAGCCAGTTCGCTTTGTTGTGCGGTGTCTCCGGCTGTAGTGTAAGCAGCAACTTCAGCTTGAGAAGTCAGTAGTACAAAACGCAATTCATCGGACAGTTTGTTGAGTTTTTCTGCCAGCGCTTCATCTGCATAGAGTGTGATAGCCGCTTCCAGTGAACTGCGGATATGTTTATCAGCACGAGCCTGTTCCAGAACTTTGTTGACCTCACCACGTACTGCCAATAGATCTGCCCAGAAAGCATCGTTCATATCTTCGCCGTCAGCCAGACCAAACAGCCCTTCATACCACTCTTCGGTAAAGACATATTGAGCACGTTCGCCCGGCAATTCATTCCAGATTTCGTCAGCAGTGAAGGAGAGGATTGGTGCCATCCAGCGAACCAGTGCTTCTGCAATATGGAATAATGCGGTCTGGCAGCTACGGCGGGCAAGGCTATCACCTTTCGCGGTGTACTGGCGATCTTTGATGATATCCAAATAGAATGAACCCATTTCCACGGAGCAGAACTGCATCAAACGCTGAACCACAGAGTGGAAATCATATTCATCATAGTATTTGAGGATATCAGCCTGTGCTGCTTGAGCACGGCCTACTGCCCAGCGATCCAGAACAACCATCTCTTCTGTTTTCACCATGTGTTGCTCCGGATTGAAGCCATTCAGGTTTGCCAGCAGGAAGCGAGAGGTGTTGCGGATACGGCGGTAAGCATCAGCGGAACGTTTCAGGATTTCATCAGAAACCGCGATCTCACCAGTATAATCAGTAGATGCTACCCATAAGCGCAGGATATCCGCACCCAGTTTGTTCATTACATCTTGTGGGCTGACGGTATTACCGATGGATTTGGACATTTTGCGTCCTTGCTCATCAACGGTGAATCCATGAGTCAGCACTTGACGATAAGGTGCTTTGCCTTTGATAGCAGTAGACAGCATCAGTGAGGACATGAACCAGCCACGGTGCTGGTCAGAACCTTCCATATAAAGGTCAGCGGACTTGCCGTTGAATTCTGGACGTGCATCCACAACGGAGGAGTGGGTACTTCCTGAATCAAACCAGACATCCAGCGTATCTGGAGCTTTAGTGTAATCGGCTGCTTCATCACCCAATAGTTCTGCTGCGTCCAGATCCCACCATGCCTGAATACCATCCACTTCAATCCGTTTGGCAACTTCTTCGATCAATTCAACAGTGCGCGGATGTGGTTCTTGTGTCTCTTTATGAACGAACAGGGACATCGGTACACCCCATGTACGCTGACGAGAGATACACCAGTCCGGACGGTTTTCGACCATTGATTCAATACGTGCTTGCCCCCAGCCCGGAATCCACTGTACTCCTTTGATTTCTTTCATTGACTGGGTACGCAGACCGTTTTGATCCATGCTGATAAACCACTGTGGCGTTGCACGGAAGATGATCGGCTTTTTATGGCGCCAGCAGCAAGGGTAGCTGTGCTGAATTTTGTTCAGGCTCAGTAGGGCGCCTTTTTCTTTCAGCAGTTCAACGATGATATCGTTCGCTTTGAAAACAAACATGCCATCCAGTGACGGATATGTACCAGAAATATAGCAACCATTCGGGCCAACCGGATTAGCGATTTCAAGACCATATTTCAGGCTGATGGAATAGTCATCAGGGCCATGGCCACCAGCGGTATGCACTGCACCGGTACCTGCTTCCAGTGTAACGTGATCACCGAGGATAGCAGGAACATCGTAGTCCATAAATGGGTGCTTAAAGCGCATCAGTTCCAGATCAGCACCTGTACAATCGCTGACAACTTCCCATGAAGTAATACCTGACCGTTGCATAACCTGTTCAACCAGTTCAGCCGCCAGAATCAGGCATTCGTTATCAATTTTAACTAATTGGTAGGTGATTTCTGCATTTAATGAAATTGCACGGTTTGCTGGCAATGTCCACGGCGTGGTTGTCCAGATAACCAGAGAAACTGGCAGACCTTGTGGTTTTACACCAAATTTGGCGTATACGGCATCAGCATCAACAGCAGGGAAACTGACATCAATGGAAGGGGAGGTCTTATCGTAGTATTCCACTTCGGCTTCAGCGAGGGAAGAGCCGCAGTCAGTACACCAATGAACAGGTTTTACGCCTTTCAGCAAATGACCATTTTTGATGATACGACCCAATGCACGAATGATGTCTGCTTCAGTTTTGAAATCCATCGTCAGGTAAGGTTTATCCCAGTCGCCCAGAACGCCCAGACGTTTGAAGTCCGTTTTCTGTGCTTCAACCTGAGTCATGGCATATTTACGGCACTCAGCCCGGAATTCAGCGGCGGAAAATTTTTCCCCTGGCTTACCGATGATTTGCTCAACCTTGAGCTCAATTGGCAAACCATGGCAGTCCCAACCTGGAATATAAGGCGAATCAAAGCCTGATAATCCTTTGGATTTAATAACAATATCTTTGAGAATTTTATTAACTGAGTGACCAATATGAATATTGCCATTTGCATAAGGAGGGCCGTCATGCAAAATAAACGTTTTCTTACCAGATTTTGCTTTTCTGATTGCCTGATACAAACCTTCTTTGTACCAACGTTTCAACATATCTGGTTCGCGCTTGGCTAAATCCCCGCGCATGGGGAACCCTGTTTCCGGTAAATTCAGGGTGTCTTTATAGTCACTCATTATTGATTCTCAGTTCCAATTTTCCGCTATATCCCTTGTCTTTCATATTGCTGCCTTTATTTTGTTGGCTGCAATTTGAAATTCATTGGGTATCAGGTATATGACTCGGATCGCTGCAAGAGATAATCCCTTGCGGCAACCACATCATTTGCGATTTGCTGTTTTAGCGCATCAAGCGACGCAAACCGCTGTTCATCACGCAATTTTTTACGTAATACCACATCAATATGATGCCCATACAAATCCATTTGGGTATCAATCAAATGCACTTCAAGCTGCTGGCTTTGGCCGGCAACTGTAGGACGATTGCCTATATTTGCAACACCCGGCAAAGGGGTATCGCCCAATCCGTGGACTTCTACAGCATAAACGCCCTTAACTGGTGCCACTAAACGTTTTAATGGCAGGTTGGCTGTGGGAAACCCGATGGTACGTCCCAATTTATTACCATGAACGACTCTGCCACTTATGCTGTAAGGATGTCCCAGCAATGTTTCAGCCAATGCCAGATCATTACTTTGCAGTGCCTGACGAATGGCTGTACTGCTGATCCTAAGGCCACTGTCACAAAAACTATCTGTGCTGGCGACATCAAACTTGTATTGTTTACCTGCCTGCTGCAAATAATAGAAATCTCCGAGGCGATTCTTGCCAAAGCGGAAATCATCACCTATTGCCAGAAACTTAACACCCAGTTTTTCAACGAGCAACTTTGAAACAAAAGATTCCGGTGAGTTGGATGCAAAATACTTGTCAAATTTTACGCATAACAGATAATCAACGCCATTTTGGGCCAGATATTTTATTTTATCTCTCAGCCTCGTCAGGCGGGCTGGTGCTTTATCTGCCGCAAAAACTTCCAGAGGCTGCGGTTCGAAAATCATGACCATCGTCGGTAATCCGAGACGCTGCCCTTCTTGCTTCAAGTGTTTTAATAAAGCCTGATGCCCTCGATGGACACCATCAAAATTACCAATCGTCAGCACGCAACCATGGTGACGCGACCGGATATTGTGTATACCGCGAATTAGCTCCATAGCTGGCTCAATACCGTGGAAATTGCCGGATTATACCTTGTACAAAGCGCAAGGTTAACCCACGATCACAAAGGGTTTTAATTAATAACCTGATTCATACAATAAAAATAGGCCAGATGCCCGAAAAATATTTAATTTATCTCATTTCTCTGAGATTCATTCTGTTTTTTTCTTGCGAAGGACTGTATTCCCTCTCAGTAAGCTGATAAAATCCTGCACTATCACAACGTAACCAGCGTCGCCGTACAACGACGCTTATTTGCACAAATCCATTGACAAAAGAAGGCTGAACAGGCATATTCCTCGGCCTTTGAATTGTCCTCGATAGAATATATTTGGGAGTTGGACCTTGGCTAATATCAAATCAGCTAAGAAACGCGCCGTACAGTCTGAGAAACGCCGTCAGCACAACGCAAGCCGTCGTTCTATGGTGCGTACTTTTATCAAGAAAGTATACGCGGCTATCGCTGCTGGCGATAAAGAAACTGCACAGAAAGCATTCAATGACATGCAACCAATTGTTGATCGTCACGCCTGCAAGGGTCTGATCCACAAAAATAAAGCAGCACGTCATAAATCTGCTCTGGCAGCACAAATCAAAGCAATGTAATTATTTGTTTTGGTTATGCTAAAAAAAACCGGCTTATAGCCGGTTTTTTTGTATCTGCAGGTTTTTTAATTTAAAGGTCTTAATATTCTAGTTCTAACGTAATCTTTCAGGACTACTTTTGGGAGGTGAGCTAAATAAAGTCGAGAAATCTTTATTGCATACTCGCTGAACTGCCGGATGTTGGATCATACGCTCTGCAAAAATGACGTAATACTCTTCCTGTACAGTATCCAGCCGGCCTATTTCGACAATATCACTATCAGCAAAAATATCATTGGCATAGAAGGAAGGTGCAATGAAAATAGCGTTATGGTACATACCAAATGCTTTCATCAGTGCGGCATCATCAAATTCACCCAGTACCTCAACCTGAAGGTTTTTATTGCGTATCCATGTCAGTAGCTTTCTGCCCAGCATGGAGCGGCGACCAGGGATCAGCAAACGGCGCTCTTCCAAACATTCTGGAAACGGTTTTTCTGGGATTGGCTGACGGCAGTAAAAACTGATTTTACATTCACCCAGCTTCACTGAGAATAATCCTTCTTGCTGAGAAGAATCCACCGGACAATCTGACAAGATCATGTCCAATTTATGCTGACTGAGTTGTTCAAGCAGCATTTCATGTGTTGATTCAAAACAGCGTAAGTGAATTTTCTCATGTTCCACAACAGCCGTTTCCAGCACTTTGCTGACTAAACGCTTGGACAGAGCATCAGCGACACCAACATCAAACAGTAGATTTGATTCTCGGCTGTAAGTAACGATATCCAGCATTTCCTGACTGAGCGTAAACATTTTATCCGCATAACGGAAAATCAATTGTCCCAGTTCAGAAGGTACCAAACCTCTTCCCTGTCGCTTGAATAATTTTCCATCCAGACGTTCTTCCAGTGCCTTGATCTGCCCAGTAATGGTCTGTGGCGTCAGATAAAGCGCCTCTGCTGCACCCACAACAGAACCTTCTTTGCAAACATGCCAAAAATAATAGAGGTGATTAAAGTTTAAATGTGAAACCCGCATATATTTATCCTTGTGTATGCCTCTTTAATACCCTTTATTGGGCATATGACAGCCGTGACTATACATTTCAGGCTGCCAGATTATGGCATTCTCCTATTTTCTATTGATAAAAAAAATCGCGGCAGCCATGGCTAATGTTGTACCACGAATATTAAAAGGGTGAATTAGTTCGGAAATTGTTTATGTATCTGTGTTTAAATTAATCTATTCATTTACTTTTGGCTACGTTTTTTCTTTGGCAACAGTGTGCTTAATAATCCATAACCAACGACGGCAGCAGTGGTGGAGCCAATCAATATGCCTAAACGTGCATAAGTACTGAAAGCGTCATTTAGACCTTCAAATGCCAGTCCAGAAATAAAGATAGACATAGTAAAACCGATCCCACACAGTACAGAAACGGCGAATATTTGCTCCATACCAATTTTTTCTGGTAATTTTGCAATGCCTAGTTTGACTGAAATCCAGCTAAACAGGAAAATGCCCAATGGCTTGCCGATAAACAGACCAAGGGCAATGCCTACAGGCAACATGCTTGTTAAACCATCCATTGTGACGCCCTGTAATGAGACCCCTGCATTAGCAAAGGCAAACAGTGGCAGAATCAAATACGCCACCCAAGGATGAAGTTCATGTTCCAGAACTTCTGAAGGTGAATTCCCTTTTTTGTCGTGCAGAGGGATCAAAAACCCAACGATAACGCCAGCCAGAGTCGCATGAACCCCAGATTTTAGGATACAAACCCACAAAACAATACCGACAATCAGATAATTAGATGTTTTGGCTACTCCTTTCCAGTTCATCCAGACAAGAAGTGCGATCATGGCCGCAGCGAGTCCAAGTGCTCCCAAAGAAACGCTCTTGGTATAGAACAAAGCAATAATGACGATAACACCTAAGTCATCAATAATTGCCAGAGCAAGCAAAAATACTTTTAACGCTGTGGGAACTCGTTTTCCCAACAATGCCATTATCCCGAGTGCAAACGCGATATCCGTTGCTGCGGGAATTGCCCAGCCTTGTCGCGTGATGTCATCACTGCCATTAAACAGCAAATAGATCAGTGCCGGAGCCAGCATTCCGCCAAGCGCAGCAATGGCAGGAAAAATCGCTTTGTCACGACCAGCAAGCGAACCTTCCATGAGTTCCCGCTTCACTTCCAGACCGACAATCAGGAAGAATATTGCCATTAATCCATCATTTATCCATAGCAATAACGGTTTGTTGATTTCCAACGCAGCAAATTGAACTGCAACAGGAAGATTGAGAAATTGATGATAAATACCCTGCAATGGCGTATTCGCCATAACCAGCGCAATAAGGGCCGCAATGATGAGAAAAATTCCACCAGCTGCCTCCAATTTCAAGAATTGGCGAATAATTGCAGTCATGAATAGGTAACCTTTGAAATTGATCGGTGTCGCTAATGTTATGATAGTTATGATATCGGAAAAAACAGATTATTTGTGCAATTAGTGTAGTTAAAAACGAATAATTTCAATATGAAAATAACAGTTTTGGGATCATTGATAAAATGTATTAAATAGTAGAAGATGTTTTTTCCATCAACTATGCTAACAATATGAGTAACACCCTCTATGACAACCTTGGTTTTCTTGTTTGTTCTCGGCGCAGCTCTATTGCATGCCAGTTGGAATACTTTAGTAAAAATTAGTGTTGATCGGTTCTTGGGTATTTCGATTATTGTCTTTTTTGCCGGCATGATTGCGACATTAGGACTATTTTGGGTTGGATTGCCGACATTGTCCTCCCTGCCGTGGTTAATATTATCTGCGATCTTACATACGGCTTATTGTCTGTTTTTAAGCCGCTCTTATACGACAGGAGACTTGGGGCAGGTATATCCCATTGCCAGAGGTTGTGCGCCATTAATCACGGCTTTATTGAGCTGGCTTATCTTGCGGGAAATGTTACCGCCGCTTGCCATGTTGGCAGGGCGCGAGCATACTTTTTTAACATCTATTGAATGAAAATTAATAGCATGATCTAATTAGCCTTATTTCTCTTCTAATCGCTTACCTATGACCCTGATTGAACATTTATCCGTTGTTAAAGAAAC
>NZ_CAWQTY010000177.1:0-38100 GCF_963897815.1 Xenorhabdus sp. Sc-CR9 | reverse complement strand
TAATACTTATTATATGTTACTTAATTTATATTTCTTATTATTTGATACTATGACTCGATTTTGCTATGTATTTTATTCATTATTAATGATACTTTAAATAAATTAAGTATGTGTATATGACACTTTTATTTGTTCTTGTTTTTTGTTACTAAGTTTTTTTCACTTGATTATTTTTTAATTTTCATTTTTATATTTATTCTTTGATTTTGTTATTTAAATAAAATAACTAATAATCGATTTATATAAATCGTAAATTTATTAAAAAATATTTTTAGTTACCATAAACATGTTACCTAATTAACCATTTAAATTTTTATTTAAAATCAAATAATTAAAATTTGTTACCTAAATGAAATAAAACAAATAGTTAACTATTGAAAATCAATCTGTGTGATTTTTAACAATTTTTCACCAAATATCTTGCTTTGCGTATTTTTAGGTGCTTTACTTAAAATACACAAAGAAACTAGAGTTAAGAAAAATGAATTTAGTTAATCGGTTGAATGAATGCATTAGGTTGGGTCAAACTATGACCCAATCAATAGCTAAAACTCAGTTTGGTGACGATAGCCCTGAGAAACGGGCTATCACTCGTCGATGGGGAATTCAGGAAGCAGCGGAATTGGTTGGTGTCAGTGCTCCAACTATACGAACAGCAGAAGAGTCAGGTCGGTTACCTGTCCCTGATATGATAAAAAAAGGAAGAGTTGAACAACGCGCTGGTTATACCATTCAACAAATAAATGAAATGAGAGATGTTTTTGGAACTAGATTGACTCGTCCCGATGGCTCAGACCCTCAAGTTTTGGCTATCGCAGCCCATAAAGGGGGTGCGTATAAAACTAGTACGGCTGTTCATACTGCTCAAAAATTCGCATTAATGGGATTGCGTGTACTATTAATTGATGCAACCGACCCGCAAGCGACTGCGTCCCTATATCATGGTTATGTGCCTGATCTACACATACATGTTGACAATACATTACTACCATACTATTTAGGTGAAAAAAGCGACGCTTTTTATGCAATAAAACCAACGTGTTGGCCGAATTTAGACATAATTCCATCATGCCTAGCTGTTCATCGCATAGAATCTGAAATTTATCCATTAGCTGACAGTCAGCGATTACCTACAGAGCCTCATTTATTATTACGAGCAGCCATTGAGAGTGTTTGGGATAATTATGACATTATTGTGCTAGATAGTGCACCAAACCTCGGCATAGGAACCATTAATGTTGTTTGTGCTGCTGACGTCATAGTTGTGCCCACCCCCGCCGAACTGTATGACTATGTGTCGACGCTACAATTTTTTACGATGCTCCGGGATTTATTAAATGGGGTAGATTTAGGTGGATTTGAACCCGATTTACGGGTGCTAATTACCAAATATAGCAACTCGTCAGGCAGTCAATCAGCATGGATGGATGAACAAATCAGGCATGCATTTGGTGGAATGGTATTAAATGAGGTGGTACGCGTTACTGATGAGGTGGGTAAAGGGCAAGTTAGGATGAGGACGGTGTTTGAACAGGCGGCTAACCAACGTTCTACCACTCATGCCTGGCGCAATGCCGTTCGCATTTGGGAACCCGTGTGCGATGAGATATTCAACCGCCTGATCAAACCTCGTTGGGAAAATATTTAGGAGAACGCTGATGAAACGAGCAAAAATGAAAAATGCACCGAATATAGACTGGAACAACATTCCGTCTAGCAACATCGGAACTAGTGCCCAATCGTCAGCTCCATCTGTAAACAATTTAAGGACCAGAGTGAGCGCGATGACTGGAAATCAAATAACGCTGCCCGTGATGGGCCAAAATGTTCTGTTCACATTAAAAACAATCTCTGCATCTATGGTTGACAAATCAACTATGGTTTGGAGTGGTAATGAACGAGATCAGGATTTCCTCAATGAGAATGCACTATCAGACATAATACCGACATTTAAAACAGTAGGACAACAAAATCCTGCATTTGGACGAGATATTTCGGGAGTTATAGAGGTTGCTGACGGTAGCCGACGACGTAAAGCGGCAATTTTGACTGGGCGTGACTATATTGTTCTGGTTGGTGATTTAGATGACAACCAAATGGAGTGGCTCTCTAATGTTGGGAATGATTACCGTCCAACATCAGCATTTGAACGAGGCAGGCGATATGAACGGTTATTGCCTAAATTCGATGGCAGCATTTCACAATTGGCATTAGCTGAAAATATCTCACGAAAAATCATTACACGTTGCATTTCAACGGCAAAAATTCCTCGCGAAATAATTGCGTTATTTTCCCATCCTGGTGAATTATCAGCCCGTTCAGGGGATTCATTATATAAATCATACCAAATTGATAATGAATTAATGCTATCAGTAACGGGTGAATTAACTGAAAAACAAAAAAATGGGGAAATTTTTAGTGCAGATGAAATTATCCGATTATTAAGCAATGCAGTAATAAAACACAAAAAACAAGATATAGATGCAATAGAGCGAGTTTTTAATCCTGGGGCACGTGCAATATACCGAGGTAATCAGTTCACGTTAACGATAGATAAAACAAAAATTCCCGATTCAATAATACAACAGATTGAGAAATTACTAGAAAATAGTAATAAAAATAATAGTTGATTTCATAATTCAGTAAAAATTACATTGGGACCACGGTCCCAATTGATTTGATAAATGGAATGGTAAACGATGGGTAACAGATGCCGCGGAACAACAGGAATATGAGGTACAACACGCAGAAAATAAACGCCAATCATCCCTGCACGCAACAGAACAGCGGATCGTAATGCTGGAACGTAAAAAACGATTGGAGATGGCAACGGAGCGGGACATTGCATTATTGCGGGAGTGGGAGATTTACAGCGTCAAATTGTCAGATGTAGACTGGCCTAAATCGCCAGCGTGATTATCAGGGGCCACTGCCCCTTTGTTTACTTCGGCTGTTCCGGCCAATTGATATCATCGGGTTGAATAAATTTACCATTTTCATAGATACAGCCCGTTCGCGTATCTGTTGGGCATTTTACCCATATTAATAGCGGGTGAAATCGTCCGTCCGGATTCGTATCTGTTAATTCAGTAACGACATTATTCTCTAATCTCGCCCAACTGTTTTCTGTTTTCATATCACCACCTGATTATAACGGCACCTGTACTACCGTTCCCACCGATACCATTCTCATTACCCCCACCGCCACCAGAGCCGATCAGCGTGCCGTTAGAGCCGGGGGCTCTTGGTATATATTGTTTCATGTGTATTTCACCTCACCCCGTACAGGCAAATGCCCCACCGTCAGTTCAATATTTTTTGTCGGTGACGTGATCACAAACCCAGCCGTTCCCGGCACATCGGCAATGGCATACTGCAGATCGGATATCAATATTTTCCCCGTTCCGTCAGGGTTTCCGCTCTCAAACAACGCATTATCAATGGCCACTGCAATGCGATGGGTGATTTCCGTGCCCACATGCGCAATACCATTGATGGTAAAATTAATTGTTCGTTTTATCGGAGATAGTGCCCAAACTAACGCCGTCGTAGGTCGTAACGGATAAATATAATCAGCAACACGTAATTGATCCCCTGTCGCATAAACGGCATAGGGTTCATGTGATGAGACACCATCGGTGCCAATGGGGAAACCATCCTGCCCATTATTGTCACACATAAAATATACGCCCACCGTACCCGCGCCTGCTGCTCTCGGTTTGACCCATGCCCGCGTAACACCAGGGACAGCTAACGCCCACTGTTTATAGTCATCATCCGAACCGCCCTGGGGAGACCCCTGATAGGCCAACAACATTCTGGAACGAAAATCGGCCTCGCTCTCTATATTGGCCCCTCCTGTTATTAGTGCAATTGCAACACCCTCAACATCCACACCTGCAATACTCTGGTCCAGTGTTAATGTCGTACCTGCCGGAGCATTACCGACTGCACCTCCACCTGAGTTATCATCGGTAACATCAGGCAATATTGCGACAAGAATTGCCTGCCCACGTCCATCTTGAATACAGATTTCCTCAGCGGTTTTATATTGATAGCCATCACCCCGGTTCAATATTGTGCCAGCAGGAATTATTCGCCCATTCATCCCCGTAAATTGATAATGCTCGCAACGTGCTACTATCGCAGGTTTTTGGAATATTTTTTTCAATGCCGCCCAGCCCGCCAACCATTCGTCGGTTGCCGTAAACGGTGTCGTTTGTTTCGCGATATAGTCGAGATAGGCGTAATGCAGATGTGCCATTCCTGCATCCATATCAGCCAAAACACCCATATTAGAAAATCGCAGTAACGGGCCTGTAGCGTTCAATTCCGATTGCAAATAGCTGCGATTCTGCTCCCGGAGTTCGGTTAACGTTTTTCGTTTAAACGGCATTATCTCGCTCCCATACCCAAAAAAACCGGAGGTCCCCATTATCACGCCCTGGGCGTTGATAACGGATCACCATATTCAAACGATTTGGCCAAACAATCTGAGTTCGAATATCAATGGATTTGGCCACACCATCATCCAACATCCATTGCAGCGCCTCACCTGCGTAATCCTCCGCGGCCCGCGCCACCGCTGTAGTCAATTTCTGCCGATGCAGCAACCACAAACGGGAACCAATTTGATAATCCGCCCCGCTATCACCCCACCAACCACGGCGATCGGCGCTGTCAATGTCATCATCAGAACGAGCCTGCCTGTCTGTAAACAAACTGATAATAATGGCCGTTTGCAAATCATCACCGGTGACCAAATCACCACGACCCACTATCCAATCGGCATGAATGTTTTTTACATCCCACCATGAGGTAATGTCACTCATTTGACCTGTTCTCCTGTCGTTTGGCTGGTTACCGTAGAGCCGCCCGATTTCACGCCAGTTACGGGATGGGTGTGACTGTTATAGGAATCGCGCAACTGTTTCATTGTAGTTTTATTGCTGTTGCAGTTATCGATAATATCGCCGGATACCCGTAATACGGGTGTGTTCAGCAAAACCTCTGTTGAGGCATTAACAGTCACCGTCGAGGCGTTATTGACTGTGATAGGCTGACCCCGCGCCTCCACTGTAATTCCCGATTCTGCCAGCAATATATGTAATCCCCACTGGTTATAAACAACAACCTCGCCTGATTTTAATCCGATATGCCGATATTTTTGATGATTACTGCCTATCACTACAGCATTGGATCGGTCTCCACCTAAAAACGCGAGAACCACGTCGGTTCCTGTGGGTAATCCAGACGAGAAACCGAACTCAGAAATACGGTTTGTGTTATCACGAACCTCCATCTCAGTTTGATACTGGATACGTTGAATCACACCATTATCATTACAGGTTGTTACCCTGCCGAGACCCAACATCATCATGGCACGACGATATAAATTTCTAACGCCCATTACGTGTCTCCATTATTGTGCTGTAAAACTCGTACGGCTGAACGGCAAACGCAGCCGGGGGCATCAGGGTTAATTCTGCCCGTGTTCCGTCATCCCGATTGCGAACATAGCTCACCTCTGACAACAACCACTGCTCTGACTCCAGCCCGAAAACAGGCAAATGAATAGGGATTAATGTATTGGGTTGCCACAATGAACCGCTAATATCCCGCCAACTGTCAACCAGACATTTCAACGTCTGAGAACGACCATAACGGCGGTTCATTTCCCAATTTATCGACTCCTGCTGTCGTCCCCATGTTGATAACGTACTCTCGATAATGGTCACGAAATTTCGATATCGCATTTTTTCTGCTTCAGGGTCTTTCGATTGAGCAATGGTGACTGCCTGATAACCATCCCCGTTCGACAGTTCATTTAACGTATTTACTGACAGTGACAACCCACTGTATTCAGAGAATCGTTCATGCATTGATGACTGATAGTCAGCCAGTTCGATATTTTTTCCCTGTTCGACACCGCTCGCCGCCACCGTATCACCAACACGAGTCAAAAATAAATTGCCATCGGGTATGTCGTAGTACAGCAATGCAGACCAGCGGGTAATTCGGTCTATGACCTCCTGTGATGATTCCCCCCAGTTCAGCGTAAATTGAGGCACAGATTGCATATCTGTCACATCCGATGTCACCTCAATGCCATACCACTGCGCTAGTTTCTGGGCAATCTGTAATGCGGTTGCTGAAGAGATAACGTTCTGCGGCCATTTTGCCGAACAGTCCACCAAATCCTGGCATTTACTCCTGCCGGTAACGCGGATTTGATGCGTTGATTTATTGATGGAGGAATTCCAGATGTCAACATACCCAGTAATCACAGGGTCATCACCCAGCAATACCTGACAGGGTTGACCAGATTCAACCAATTGTTTCTCGTGACTGCCGGGATAATAATCCATTAATGTTAGTTCAAAATCGGATGGTAGTCGTTCTATACCGCGGGTCACACGAACGCTGTCCCAGCCATAAATCGTTTTGCCATCAATAACCAATGACAATTCATTCGCATTTTTTTTCATTTCCTCAGCGCCGTAAATTTGAGAGGCATAAATGCCGGATGACGCGGATTGGTCGCCTGTAGTAGTTCATCACTGCGGGACGAATCCTGATAAATTCGATTGGCCACATTCAGTGCCGGCAGAACTGCAGGCAAACTAAATTGTGTCAGCCGACCAGATTCCGCTCCCTGCAACTCTGAACTGGTAATAAATTCATGTCTGAGCGACATCAGTGATTGATAGATGTCATCCGTTCCCAAATCACCTGACATTATTAACGCTCCATCCAATGTATGGCACACTCGGCGTTGCAGTTCGTTAGCCTCTTGGTTATTAGCTGGTGTGAACTCACTGGCAACTCGGGCCATCGCACCAGAAGATAATACGACCAACAGTAAAACAGTCATGTTTGTTACATGACGATCAACGAAACTCTGTTGATATCGAGTATTTTGAAATACTGACAAATTCTCAAAAATAGTAATTTTCTCATCTACACTACCGGCTGAACTAATAATTGAATCTACAACCCCATGTGCTGCCTGACTGAAATCCTCAATTGTCGAGGAATTTCGAAATCTATTAATGGACTCAATAATCGATTTACGGCTCATCACAACGGCAGCCGTGGTTTTTTGAACGATTTCAGTTTCGTCACGGTATTGACTGTCATGTGACCTAATTCCCGTAGCACCGGACACTGTGCCGCCGATTTTCCCACGCTGATAACGCCCATAACGCTCGCTACCAAATGTCGTTTTGAACATATCACTGAGGTTCGTTACCTCGTCCACTGAGCGCATAACCATACCAATCCACTGGTCAGCCGTGGCCTGGATAGTTTTCATGGCCTGCACGACTGAGCGAATTTCACCTCTCACCAGAGATACATATTTCGCCAGAAGAGTGGTATAGGTTCTCAGCCAGTGTTTGCCCACCTCGGTTGCCGATTTTGTGCTATTTGTAACAGCAAAAATCTGTAATCCAGATTCTATGACCGTTAATGTGAATTCAAATACCCACCCGAACTCAACATTTTCATTCATACGCAAACCAGACTCAGTCACACTGACCGTTAATTCGCCCAGTGTTGGATGAATCAATGTCCCGGCTGATCCTGTCTCACACGCGGCTACCAGATTTTTACGCTGGGTGATCACATCCGGCGCGTGATAAACCAGACTGTCCTGAATGATAAACCCGCGCAGGGTGATTTTTCGTGTCGCCCGGCCTAAATCCTCAATCCATGCCGTATCACGGTACGGATATTCATGAACAGCCTGACGGCGCCCAAATACACTCTCACCGGAAACCACTGCAAATGGTATGCCACGAAACGACGCTGGCCGTAAATGTTCTGACCATTTCCACGATGAGTCATTACCGCCCAGCAATGAAGAAAGGGCATCTTGTATAAAGGCCATACTGCCCCCTGAAATTTGAATGTTAAAAAGCCGCAGCTAAGCGGCTTGAGATATTTAAAGTCTGAGTTAGTACAAATAAATCCTTACGGATTATTTTTTACAAAGCAGATACATTTTCCAGTCTTCAATTGCTGTATCTAGCTCACAGATTCTTTTTCCTTCTGGAGAAATTAGATATTCGTTATATACACGTCCTTCATCTGCTCTTATTTCGCTTTGTTCAACAACTAAGCTACCTATGTATTTATTATTTTCTGGCTTACCTATTAAGTTAAACATGTTAACAAACGTTAATTCACCGTCTGTAATGAATTTTTCCTTTATATTTATGTAGTTATTATCAAAAGGAATTGCGAAATCATGTATAGCATGACTGACAGCCCACGCCGGAACCGAGAAATAAACGATACCTTTCTCGTGGTTATAACCTACGATTTTCATGTTAGAAAGAGTCGTTTTTGGGTCTTCCGTGTATCTTTGCCGTATAATATCTTTTTTCCCACGAAAGCCATTTTGAGTGACATAAATTATCCTGACACTACTTTTAGGTTTGGGTGACTGCGGGTTCTTTTCTTCAATAGTAACAATAGCTAACGACTCTTTGGGATTGGGAATAAGGGCACTGGTAACTTTCATACCTTCCCCTGCAACCCATGAAGTTATATCCCTACCTTCATAACATGCAATATTATCAACACTATGGATCTTTCCTGAAAAAGATAGAGGGAAAGCAAATCCTTCATATCTCCCTCCCATATAGGCATCGCAGCGCACTTTACTTTCAGCATTTGCACTAACAGATACCAAAAATAACGCAATAGTAAGTAAAGATGTATTCCATATAGTCATCATTTCTACTCAGTTCCTGTAGTTTATGCAAAATATAATAAATCACATTACTGAGTAAAATATAAGCTATTTTCACGGATTCCGCATCGAGGTCGTCACTTTCCCCGCTGTTTTTGACTGGAATACCTGACGCTCTCCCGTCTTATCATTTACCAGTGTGATTTCAACCTGCAGAGGATTATCGCCTACAGAATCCTGAACAGCCTTTGCCATGCCTTTGGCTATTTCTACTTCGTACTCAACCTCTTTTTTCTTGCCGTAGAGTGAGGGAAACGGCTGTTTTGGCTCATCGGAAGGCGGTTTTCCTAGACGGGGTTCATTAGCCGGCAAGGACTCTTGTTGCTCAGTTAAATTTCGCGTTTTATCTACATGAGGTTGATTAAATGAGAGTAAATTCGCCTCAATTAACCCATTGTTATATTGTTGCCGTTGCTCCGTGAGTTTTTTCGGATTACGTAACCCCTTCCAACGGTCGCCATGAATAGCCTCTGCAATTCCCGTACTGATCTGTTTATCACTGTACGGATTGGATTTGTTTTCAACCGTAATCATCGCACTCATCAGTTTTTTCAGCTCTGCTGGGTTGTGCATATCAATGCGCTGATGAGGGGAATATCCCGCCTGTTGGGAAACTCTGCGAATATACGTTGGGGTATTATTCCTAGCCTGCGGTGGAGCTGATTTATTCGGTGGGGCATATTTATTCAACAGAGATGATACCGTATTTAGTCCCCGTTCCGCATCCAGCATAATTTGACGCGCCATCGCTGATAATCCGTCATGGGCTGTGGCAAACTTTACATAGGTGTGATGATTCCCAAAATCTTTACCGACAGCATTAGGTGCCGCAACTAAATTGCCAGGATTGTTGTTCCTAATGCCGCGCGCAGTCACCCCAGAATTTTTGGGAAAATTAGCCGGCTCTTTATAAATATCCTTATAGGATTTTTGTTGTTCAGGCACTAGCGGGGACTCTAATTTTTCATTCCCTTTTTTTTCATGCCATTTCTTGTATTTTTCGCGATACCCATCCGTAATTAATCCAAAATCCAGCATCGTCTTTTCATACGTACTGAGTGCGTTATAAAATTCTGGGGTATTATAGCCCCATCGCATTTGGTCTGATTCATCACCACGGGTAAAACCTAATGTCCGCGTAATAGCGAAATTATCTGGTCCATATGTCAGTAAATCGCTAACGCCTTTCAACCCGTCATTAATAGAACCGTCAGACAGTAAAAAATTTGTCATGGCATTGCTGGAACGCTGCTTAAATCCCTCCCAAGAGGCGTTCAATAGACTGAGCGTTCCGTTCAGTTCGGTTAACTGTTGGTTTAATCCCTCTGGAACCGTCAGCCCCAACACCTCTGATTTTGTCAGTAACTCCTTATACCGCGCACCTTGACGCAATAGCGCCAATGTATTGGCATCCAGCCCTAAAAAATCCGAGATTGTTTTCTGTTTTGCTGAAGAAAAGGTGGGAAATACCTTAGTCAGTTCTTCCATGGTCTTCATCACATCAGCCGTGCCATCTTCCTTACGGATGATTGACACGCCCATACCATTCAGTTGTGCTAATGCGGCATCATTCCTAGCCCACAATGGATCGTTGAATGTTTGATATAACCCATCAACAGACGATTTCGCCTCATCGGCGTTCGCCCCCAGTATGACCATTGCCCCCGACAATCGGGAAAATTCTTCGGTGGTCATGTTGTTATTCTTTGCCATGACGTCTAAATCATACGCCTGTTTGCTGCGCTCCCCGATATGTTGCGCCATTTTTGTGATGCCGTATCCCACGGCACCAATACCGCCCAGCTTCAATCCCATGCCCAGATATTTACCGGACAATTCACCAAACATTTTCAGCGGGGGGATCATATCACCAATATTTTGCACATTATCCTGAGCATTACGTGCCATATCACGCAACCTGTTACTCAATGACCCGGCATTTTCCAGTGTTTCATTACCCCCGAGCCGTAGCCCGTCGCGAGTGGTGTTCAGCAGCGGATTCAACTGTTTCAGTTTGGATTCAATATCAGCCAATGTTTTTGTTGCGTTTTCATCGGCAGTTAACTCGAAATCAAATACATTTGCCATCATCTCCTCACATTATTTATACGTTCCGCCTGCTGGAACCACCATTCCAGACGGGAGCGACTCAGGAGCCAAGCCTCTCGTGGCCCCCAATGATAAAAATACGTGATATCAGCCGCTAACTGCTGCCATCCCCGGAGGGAATGTAGACCAAAAAACCCGTCATAAACTCCCGACAGACGTTAAAATCGGTGATAGCCATCTTTTTCAGTACCGTCTCAGGCACTCCTGACACCAATGCAATCAGGAGGCGCATAGCAGGCAGAGAACTACTAGTATTTTTCGCCTGCGCCTCGTAAAACTGTTCAACTTCTATCAGGCAAGGTTCGCGCAGAGAAATTTCTGTGTAAACCTCTTTGCCATCATTGCTCTCAATTCGTTTGCTGAGTTGGACTATTTTTGTCTTTTCCATAATAACCTCTAGTTTTCTGTTACCGAAATTCCTTCCCAGCGAACCTCAAACTCCGCATCTTCGCTGCGAACTTCCGGCGTTTTTACCGCCCACATGCCCTCACCGATGATGGTTTTACCGTTGGCGATTTCTGCCACAATGGTGACATTGGTCTGTTTGTTAAAATCTGCGACCGTGGTCCCACCACTGTCACGCACCCGACATGAAATAAAACACGGCTCAGGTTTTTCTTTGTACCCGTGCACCGAATCCATCCCTGTCAGGGTTTCGCGGGTCACGGTTGACGGGCTGTAGGTAAAATCCCCTGCTACCATGATAGACATGCCATCCACTGATACCAGAGCGGTTCCCGCCAGTCTGTTAGATGTGTTTCCCATTATTGCTCCTTATGCAGTCGGTCCCAGACGGAACTGGTTGAGCAGTGCGAATACGCGCAACTGGTTGATCAATGCGCCTGTCCAGAGGACATCGAGGCGGTTCGGATTATGGGCATTAATTTCAACCCGCAGCCCCTCAGCAAACGCCGCTGAATCCTGAACATAACCGTTGTATTCGAGTGTCCGGTATTGGGCGATGAGTTCAGCACGTACAATATTCGGGGTCACAATGGCCGAACCCGGCATGAACCGTGTACCGTCTCTGACCAGTTTCACCCGCCCAAATTTAGAGGTGATTTGGGTACGAATATAACGAGACACGAATGCCAACAAAAACAGGGTTTCTATTTGCAGGTAACTGTCGTCATTATCGCCATACGGATTTTTCTGGTACGTACTGATAATGTTTTCAATCTGTACGGTGCCGTCATCTGCCACGGTAACGGTTGAAATACCACTGTGCAGCAGATTATTTCGGTCAATCAGGTTCAGCTGATATTCTACTGCCGGTGCCAAAACCCCCGCTACGGGTAGTGTCTGTAATGGCCTGCCGGGATCATTTCGCAAACTCGGCGCAATAGCACCGGTTACAGCTGCTGACCAAATGTAGTTGGGAGTCGGTGATTTTGTTATGCCCAGCAGCGTTTCATGCTGATTGTTGTGGCGTTCGCCGGCATCAGCCAGTTCGCCATAGGTTCCGCTGACAACACTGATAGCATGGCCATACAATTGTTGTTCCCATGACCAGCGGCCACTGGTATCTGACAGGAACGATTTCATCTCATCCAGTGACGTGGTGTCCGTGTAGGGATTGACGATAAAATCAAATGCCCGGTCGCTGAGGTTGGACAATCCATTTTTCAGTTCCGGTGCCCCTGAACCCCCTGTCATGGGAGTGATCACCAACCCCAGCCCAGCCGGAGCCACCTCGCCGCCAGCCTGACCACGGTAATTCAGGCTGATATCAATGCCGTTACCGTGCGCCCCTTTATTTTTGGCGGTTAATGTGACCGTGTCATTTGCCGCAGTTGCAGTCACCGGTAGAGAAATTTTACGGTTAATCGCCGTAGTCAATGACTGTGCGATCTGCGCCGCATTATCCGTGGCCAACACAGTAACCTGCACCCGCTGACCTGCGATATACAAAGAAATAACGCCCGCATTGGTCGGCGGTGACGATATTTTCACCTGTCCTTTGGCTGCCAGCATATTCTCGCTATCGTTGAATGGCAGTACCCACAGTTCCGCTGCAATGTCGTTGGCCAGATACGCCGTCACCATGCCATGTAACAATGAACCATGACCATACTGGGACGCTGCCTGTTCTGCTGAGGAGACTCGGACGGGAATATCAGGTGCTGCCGTTGCACTGCCCAACATTTGCCCGATGATGAGCGTGCGCTGGGTAGCGATGGCACTGTTTGCCATTGAGTTATCGAACTCAACGAAAAACAATGGCGTCCTGAGATTATTGGGAATACGGGAAAACGGGATCGCCATTATTCATTCTCCTGATTCGTTGATTTTTTGGCGAGTTTAGTTTCCGCCATGGATTCGACCACATCACCGTCTCTCAATCGGCGGTGCCAAAACAGTGTATCCGGCACCTCAGCGCCAGATTCGGGCAAAAACTCGCCCCTGACCGGACAACGAACACGCCGCCCAGCAACGGGTTTAACAAACATAATTTACTCCAGATTAATGCTGATATGGGGTTCAGGGGTGTGCTCTGGCATGGCAATCGTGACATCAATGCCGTCCAGTGGATGCGGCTCAATCGGGTAAAAATCCTCCGGCCCCTGATAATATTCAATATCAATGTCCATCAGGAGTTGCGCCATATGCGATTCACCGCTGGCATCAATATCGATTTGTGACCGGATTTCAGCATATTGTTGAACAACGCGGGTCAATTCATAACTGTTAATAACCGCCCGCTCGATTTGCTCCCGCAATGCCTCCAGTGCCAGTTCTGCCCGCTCTGCACCATAATCAGTCTCGTTATCAAATTCCTCTATCCTGCCGGTGACTCTGACGGTGGTTATGGTGTGAAACTGCGGGACATTACGGCCCAGTGATTTTTTATGATCAAACGGGGTTTGCACCAAAATACAGGGGTAGTCCTCACTGCGTGTTGACCAATCGCGTGGTGAATAAACACGGGACTGCGCATCCGTTTTATCCATGAGTGCCGTCACGACCATATTACGCAACTGTGCTGCATTCATTTTTCCACCACCCTGTTGAGTAACAAATGTGTGCCACCATGACTGTCAGGCTGAACATCGTGTACAACAAACTCGGTATTGATGCTATAGACAAACACGCGGTCACGTTGGCTGGGCGGGGATTTGAATACAGCATCGCGAACCCCCAGTATGGGTTTTGTCGTATTGATGCTGCTATCACCGTCCAGCGACTCCATTTGCTGGGCATAAGCACGATCAAACACCCCCACGATGTCATACGGTTGGCCATCTTTAGGCTGCCAGTTCACCCGTTCAGCAAACTGCTGATGCAACGGTGCTAACAGATGTTTATCCCAGTCAATTGGCATTATTCCTCCTGTAGATTGCCGGACAAAAGCCGCGCCTTCAAATCATCCAGCCGCGCAATAACACCCAGTTCAACCAGACGCTTTGCATCCGCATCCGAGATATAAATCACCGAATTTTCAGGATATTCAACACCGTCATGTTGGACCGTATTCCCCTGCAGGACGACAAACTCCGGAGCTTCTTCTTCTTCATCAGAAGCGCGCTCGTTGTCAGGTTCAGTCTGGGTTGTCTTTTCAATATCAACATCGGGAAATTTTTCTGGCTGTGTCTGAACTTCAGCCTGAGTTACACCCTCTGTCGGATTAACCTGCAATTCAGGCGGTAAACCGCCCAAATCATTGTCGGTTGTCACAGATTCTTTTTGATTTTTCGCCATATCACACCACCGTTGCACATAATGCCGCGTTGACTCGGCTGGGGATAACCAACGGAGCAGACTGCATCATCAAAAAACGCTGAGCCGGATCTTCCTGTAACCACGATTTCGGCGCATAGGCCATTGGGCCATAGGTAAATGCGGGGTCAATAATAGCACCAAAGACCCGTGTCCCCATCAGGTCAGAGCCGGACATAATTACCGCCCCATCCGGTATCATCGGCTTTTCTTTGCCGTCCACCGGGTCAATAAACCAGTCGTTATACACCCACAAGTCAAACTGCCCCCAACGGCCTTTGTAAACCGCGCCTTTTTGCACCTGTGTACCGGGGTTAATCTGGTTGTTGTACGGGTTTAAGGCCGGAAATTTGATGGCACTGTCGATGATGGTGGTATCCTGCCGGAAGGCCGTCCATGATTTCGTGGTAAACACCAGATCCGTTGGCACCGCCCCGGAATTCTTCAGAATGCGCTGCGCCCACACTTCGATATCCTGCGACGGCTGGGTGTTGGTTTTGCCTGCCTCCACTTTCGTCGGCCATTTATCGCTGCCACTTAAAGTGACGGTCAGGTCAGCTGTGCGCCCGAAATTGACCACTTTAGTCTCGTAACCTTCGCCGGCCACCGTGATGGTGCCGGAAGTCAGGGCACTGGCAGCCATCCACTCTAAGCGTCGGTTAATCATATCGATCTGGTCAGCCAGCTCAAATTGGATATTGAGCATTTCACGCTCGGCGGCGGCGGCGGTGTACTGACCGCCAATGCGCTCACCAATCTGGCGGCGAATGGGTTTGCGTAAATCCGGTGCGCGCTTGTCTTTGATGTACGCCGGTTTAAAGCTGTTGGTCTGAAATTTACGCGATTCTACCAGCTTGCCTTCCACTAGCGGGGAAACAAACGGGGTCATGCGACGCAGGCCGACATCCACGTCAATGGAGACTTCTTCCGTGTCAGATTCAACGATGTTCGGAAAAAATTTGTCCAGCAACCAGTTCTGGCTGGTGATCAGGTTCGGCACAACCTGCACCAAAGCGTTAGTGTTGTATATATTCATGCTTTTTCTCATACTTTAAGACGTCGCAACGCCTGCCATGACCGACATTCAGACGTCTTGTTCAAAGGGAAATCAGGCGGTGATGCTGTCGCACAGGAAAAGCGAGAGCTTGCGAAGTTCAGTGGTCAGTTCAGGCAGCGTCCAGCTTTCATCATAGAGAATGTGATGCTGGTTAAATTCGCCCATCAGGTACACCCCGGCGCTCTGGCTGTTGTCGGTGGTGTCCACGTTATCCACCAGAATGGCACAGGGCACCTGACTGCCGTCGGTCGCATCTTTTTTACTGAGCACATACTCGCGGGAAGCGGTGATTTGCCCCAGTACTGCGCCGCGCTGAAAAAGACCGGCTTTAGCGACGGTCACCGTGTCAGTAACCAGTTGCAGTTGCCCGGCAATCAGCTGATCCGGGACGAAGACCGACTGGCGCATCCCCGGCTGAAAGGGGTTATTGGCATACTGTGTCATGATTTCGCTCCTTTATTGGCGTTATACAAATTGATCATTTGTTGCGCCAGCGCATCCGCAGAGCCGGCGGCAGGTTGCTGCGCATCAGGGCCGACTCTGACCTGCTGTTCGGCTCGCATCCGGCTGTCCAGTGTGGTGCGCGTTGCCGCCGGTTGCATCGTGCCCATCGCTTTCAGGGTATCAATGGCTTCACGGGCGGACAGGCGGGTATTGAAAGCCAGATGTGCCGCCATATCAGGACGGCCTGCGGCGTATTGGCTGCCAAAAATTTTGGCACCGCGTTTTTGTTCCGCACGGCGGCCTTTTTTGACGTCTTTGTTCTCATCATCGTCTTCGGCATCCGCATCGTCGTTCTCGTCCGCATCCGGGTCGTCGTCCTCGTCTTCTGACTGGGCTTTCTTCGCTTTTTTGGCTTTTTTGGCTTTTTTGCCTTTTTTGTCCTCCTTATCATCATCGTCCGCATCAGGATCATCATCCTCTGCGTTTTCATCTCGCTCGTCTTCCTCGGCCTGACGGCTTTTGGCTTTACGGGCTTTATCGTCTTCGTCGTGCTCATCAGCAGCACGGGCTTTAGCACCGAGCAGGTGGGGAAATTTAAACATCGTTATAGTACTCCAGCGTCTTTCATGAGTGTTTGAAATGCGACATCCGGTGGCGCGACGGTATCCGCCAGCCCCGCCTGTACGCCCTCGTCTGCCAGATAACAGGCAGCTTGTGTGTTGCGGATTTGCGCTTCTGAGAGGCCGCGATTACGGGAAACCGTGCGGACAAAAAGTCGCCCCATTTCATCAACATCGTGTTGAAGGGCAGATTTCGCCGCATCGCTCAACGGCACATACGGATTACTCTCTGCCTTGCGATCCCCGTAGGTGATGATAGTAACGGTAATGCCGTCTTTTTTGATGCTCTGTGACCAGTCACTGTGAATGACAATCACCCCCACCGAACCCACACCGCCGGTGCGCGGTACCGTGATTTTGTCGGCGGCACTGGCAATTGCATACGCAGCGGAGTAAGCATTCTCGCTCAGAATGGCCTGGATGGGTTTTTGACCGCGATCCCCTCCAGTACGTCATAACCCGCGTCTTTTTTCGCCTTACGCGAAAAATAATCGTCATCATCATCGCCCCAATCCAGACCCGATTTAATTCGGGTCAGCCCCAGACGTTCGGTTAATGCCGCCATGACGACTTCTGCTTTTCTAGGATGTATTGCCAGCGGCACATTAAATAGCCGCTGGGCTAAGTGAGGTAAATTCACTTCGCCTCCGTATTATTCGTAGGTTGTGGTGCAGGGAAAGGCTCAGCCCATTCGGGTAATGGGATACCGCGCTCTTTGAAAGCTTCAATTTCACGCGCCCGCTGATCGAGCATTTCTTCCCAGTCTTCACCGGCGTTTTCGGCTGCCTCCATTTCTAGGGTCGACAGTCCGGCATTCATTCCCAGAATGGCACCTTTCTTCTCAGCAACCGGGTCAACCCAGCCGCGACCCGGTCCCATCCAGCGTGCACGGCAATACGCCGCTTTTGCCTCAAGAAAATCGGGCGCATTATTAGGCAAAGGCAACTGCTCGGTGTCGTGGATTTCTTCCACAAAAGCCGAAGCAATAGGTTGGGCAAAGCCAATCGCAAAATCATCACGGCGTCGCGTCAGGGTTTTCCAGGCTTCCAGCATCGCAGCGCGGGCAGACGAATAATTGACATCTGACCAATCCTGTGTGACTTGTTGCGTTGACAATCCGGTTGCAGCCGCAATATTTCTCAATACCGCGCTTTCAAATCCGTCAAAGTTATTGGTTGGCCGCGTTGCCGAAATGGTGACGATTTTTTCATTAGGGAACAGATGAGGAATGCGCGCACCGTTCTGCAAATTTAATCGCTTGTCTTCATAAAACTCAGTGCGTTGCGTTTGATAAGCGCTCAATTCGTCACCGCTAAGATCGCCGCTATCACCAAGGGCAGACCCTACCATTTGCGAATCATAGGGCGACTCAATGTAGGCACCAAAAATGGCATTGAGGATCGCGGCTTCCAGTTCTGATTCATCATATTTAATCAACATTTTCAGCCGCTGCACTATCGGCGCTAATATTCCTATTCCACGATGCTGTGCACCACGTTCGTGGTCAAAGTTATGCACGACTATCGGACGCCCCCAATCCGTTTCACGCTGTATCCGTTGCCATGTCATGGTTTTTTTGCCTGCCCACCAGTCACCGATATGGGCTTCCCGGACGTGATAAGCCACAGGAACGCCGTCACGGTCAATTTCCACGCCGCCACGCACGTGCTCCATATCGAAATTCTGTTGCGGGTTACTGAGCCGATCCGGGTCGATGATTTGCACCGTGGTGGCATAACGTCCGCGACCGGGACCTAATCGGTCAGTACGATACTGAAGGACCGCCAATGCATCGCCATCGAGTAATTTGTGTCGAAAGCCGAGACGCAGCATTTGCGAGACGGTCTGTTTGCGTTCGACATCACAATACAGCCCCGGATCATTCGCCCACGAACGCCAGTGTGCCTCAATAACTTTGCCGTACTCATCCGCCCAAGTCGCATCAAACGCCTTGTTGCCGGTGAGTAATTTCAGCATCCGGTAATCCGCTTTAAATATCGGCCGATAGTTTGCACCAATGGCATTATCCAATACGCGGGTAATGGTACCGGATGCCCAGCCGTCATTTCGCGCCAAGTCGCGCATACGTGACACAATGCGGTCACGGTAAATATTGATTTCATTATCCGGCGACCACAGCGCTGGTTGCCAGTTGGCCAGCTGGTCACTGGATGAGTCCGCTGCATCATAGGGAATACGCCCGCTGCCCGATAAGGCGTTAAATTTCAGCTTCGTCTTCGAGGACGGTAACGGCTCACCGTTCGGTCCTAATATTTTTACACTCATCAGTACCTCACCCTGAAGGGTCTCCTTCTGGCGATCCCCAATTCGGTTTGTATGGCCTGAATCAACGCCAGCAAGTCACCCAGACTGGTTTGTTGATACGATACAGAACGTGTTCCGTCCCTCTGTGTATAAGAGAATGAAACACCTTTCGCCCCGGTTGACAGTTCGATATAGGCTTGTTGAGCAGCATTGAGCGCGGCCTGAAGCTGTTCACGACTCATGCCGGTCAGAAAACTGGTTCTTCGCATTGAATATCCTTAGGGCAGAAGCTGCGCCATGCGTTTGCGGGCTTTCGGTTTTTCCGGTTCCTGAATGATGGCGCCGGGATATTGCAGGCTGGTTTTAGTTTCGAGTTCAGCCGGTGGCGGCTTTAATCTGTCAGGGCTATTTTCAATAGCCGTAACCAATGCATTCAGTTTTAGCCCCATGAACTGCAAACCACACAACGCGGCATATGCATAAACTCGACAATCCAGCGCTTCATTTGCTCTGCCGGGTAATTGCTCCCACACGCGATACGTTTGACCACCTGACGTTTTTAATACAGAACGCTCAGCCAACAATTGACTGAAATAGTTCAAATCCCTGTCTACAGGAAAATGCATATAAGCAGGCGCTGATTCTCCGGATTCCGGAGGCAAAATATGTAATCTGGAACGAACGGCATCTTTAGCTGCATTTACGCCAATGATTATGGGTTTGAATGTCGACTTACTACGTGACGATGGCCGTTTTGTCGGCCAGACTGGAGAGCGTTTTCCACCTCTGGCAGACTCACCTTTTATCGCCCAAATTCTGCGACCTAAACGCTCACGAGCAAAGTTATAAACTTTTTGTGTGTGATTACCACCGGAGTCAATACACACCGCCATAATGACAAAACCACGTCCATCCGCGCGACGCCATACCTGTTTCAAATACGCATCCAATCTCGTCCACGGTTCGACCATTTCTAAATCACCTTCAATCACATCGTAGGAAATAGACCAACTTTCCTCATTGCGACCCCAACCAACAACCTCAATTTCAAATCGACCATCCTGAGTATCAATTCCTGCAGTCAGTACAGCAACACCATCAGGAACCTCGGCCGCCCATACCTCACAACGTTCAATGAGTCGTTTTTCACTGAGGTATTTTTCTCCTTTATCTTCGTAGGTTTCACCTAAGACAAGGTTAATAAACGTCTGCCTGAGCAACGGATCGTGTTTAACTCTCAACCACTCAGCGACCAAATACTGCCATGCAGCATTAGGAAACAAGCTGTAACCAGCCCAAATGTGAAAGCCAGCATGTCCAGTAAATGGTTTTGAGGCACGCCATTCGCCGTTCTGGACCATCCACGTTTTTTCACTATGCTGAATAACGCAACCATTATGACGACAAACATAATAGGCGCTCTCAGGTATACCTCTGCCATCTTCGTCTTTTTCCCATTTAATACCGTATGGAACATCTGGATCGCCCCATTCCAGTACCTGATACTCATTACAATGAGGACAGGGTACGTAGTAGTAACGCTGGTCGCTGTCGTGGAATGATTTTTCTATACGGCTTGTTCCCCTGACTGTGGGTGTCGAACCAATCACAATTTTACGGTTCCAAAACGTCTCTGAACGTTTGATACCCAGTGATATTTGGTCGCCCTCCGCGCCAGCACCACCGGATGGATAGCCGTCAACCTCATCAAATAAAATGATACGACAGGTTATTCGACGGAAACCACCTGGTGAATTTGCCCCGATCAGCGTCAAATTCGCGCCATTAGAAAAAGTTTTTTTCCTGATGGTTTGATTACTGTCTTTCGCTTTGCTATCACCTGCTATCTCTGTCAACACAGGTGTATCACGCAGCATAGGCGCTATCTCGGTTTTACTATAATCCTCAGCATCTTCTTCACGCGGCTGAACAACTAATATGGGTGACGGGTCATGCGATAAGTAATAACCAATCACATGATCCAGAATTTTGGTGTAACCAACACGTGCGGATTTCTGAACTGAAACCATCATCACTTTAGGGTCAGTAATGGCATCCATCATGCCATCCTGATATGCAAATGAACGAAAGCGCCCAGTTTGGGCGCTCGTTTCTTTTGATAATACTGCGTAGGTATTCGCCCACTGACTCAATGATAAAGGTTCTGGAGGGCGGATTGTTTTCCTTTGCTGTATTAAAGCATTAAGAAAATTGTCCCAGGCAATAGGATTAACTACTGACGTCTCCATCACGACTCAGTTCCTCCATAGCCTCGTGAATCAATTCCTGTAGTGCCGATACAAAACCAGTATCATCGGTAGTCGATGCCAGTGCTCGCAACCTCGGTCCATGTTCAGGCCCTATCGCTATTAACCGTGTTCGCATCCTTGCGTACTCGCTACTGACAGCATCAATCATGTCCTGATACGGTAATAACAACCCCGCTTCTTTCTCATAGTTCAGCTTTGCCTGCAGTACCCGATAATGTTCCCGACGACGGCGATATTCATCCAGTGATATATCATTACTCAGTTGGTCTGAATCGATGTCATCACTAAACCACTCTCCGTCATCTCCAGTGTTACCACTATGTTCAATCGAATTGTTACCTGATTGGATTTTTTGGGGTTTATTTCGGACAATTTCTTTTTTTTTTCGCCCCGGGTAACAGTTTTTCTGTACTGCTCAATATTGGCGTTTGACGCGTCAACATCAATGTCATCACCGTCCATAACCAGCCAACCACGGGCTTTCCACTGAGTTACGGTTTTCCGACTGACATTATGCAGCCGTGCAAAATCAGCCTGTTTCATCATTACCTCTGTGTTACCTGTTACCCAAATTTTTAAAACTCGTAGCTAGTGAGAAAACACGGCGCGCAATGCCCGTGATATATCAATCGATTAGGAAGGACCCAAAAAATTATGCTCCGTTACCATCTCTGTTACCTCGCGTTACCCTGCCGCAATTGCGTCGAATTTTGACAATGGTGTACAGGGTGGGACCGCGGTCCCAGGTCATATTTTGATACTCGGTTTATAGTTGGGACCGAGGTCCCAATCATCATGACTGAATAAATTCATTAGGAACATCAACCACTCCACCCAATTGTGTGTCCACTACATTGCGACAAACAGCTATTTGTGGGGTTTCTCCATCATGCCAATAACCAGCTGACCAAACAGGACCTTTAGCCATCACGTTACAAGTTAAAACTATTTGATATTTTTCAATCAACGAGCCGCACTGTTCCCAATCAGTTGATGGAGAATACTCGGTGCCTTCTGATTCTGGGTCTGAACCAACAGAACACAGATATTGGCCTGAACTATCACTATAATCCATCAACGAAACATCAAGACCAATCGCCTTGGCTACAGCCCAATCCAACGCTATTCCTGTTAATTCATTCGTTTTTAACTTCATAATAATTTCTCTCTAATAGTGTTATTCCCCTGTTACCTTCCGTTACCGTAACAAAGTAACTGGGACCGCGGTCCCAGTTACTATTTGGCTGTTCTGATTGCCTCGCTCAGTGCCTGATTGATAGCGGTTGGCATCAATGATTGTGCCATTTGTTGTGCCCGCTCCTGATATCCGAGAACAGGTTCAACGGGTAAGGCATCACCAAATCGAATGAGCAGTTTTGGGGCTCGCTGTTTCTTCCTCGGCCTACGTGTGCCATTGGCCGAACGTTTGAGACGTCGATTGCTTTTCTTGGCCTTAGATTTTTTGCGTTGCCATACGCCATCGACTCCATTCAATTCACCGATGAATGTATTTTCCTTTCCTTTCAACTGACTCAGTTTGTTCCTAGGTAGATTTCCATATTTATTGAGTTTGATGTTCTTGGGGTTGAGTAATGCTGTCCCATCAGCCAACGCATTGTGTCTCTCGCTGCTGAATGGCATTTCAGATTTGGGGTCATATCCAATGTCACGTCCTAACTGAACAATGGTTCTGACATCGCGGTCAGCATCCCAACGCCAGGGAGCGCGATAATTTGCGCGCTCGTAAAAATTGCGCAATATAACGTTATCGAACGACGAGCCGTTACCCCAGACAGATAGTGTCTCAATGCCGTTCGAGTACCCGTTTATATGTGATTCGAATTCTAGTAATGCGGAATTAATATTTCTAGCATCTCCCTCGGTAATCGCCTGTCTCGCAGCGTAACTCTGTCGCAGCCACCATATGATGGTCGACGCATCCGGCGTTGCCCCGCGTTTCATCTGCTCAGACAGTGAAATATTCATGTACAACGTCTGCCCTAAATCACCTGTTCTGATATCGAAAAAAACAGCGCCCAACGCAACAATAGGGGAGTGTGCGTGTTTCCCCATTGTTTCGAGATCAATCATTAAATGATCCATTCGTTGCCGTGCCATTATTTAGTCTCCATTGTGATTGTGTCGGTGAAAAATGCCTGCAGCCCGGTAATAATTTCATGTCCATACCGACCGACTATGAGCATCTCGGCAACAAATTCGTGCTGCATCTCCAAACTGTCTGTGTACTCACTAAATTCGCTGTCTAACCGTTTTTGTTCGAATCTGGCATCAGTTTCATAATTGAATGATTTGAAATGCAGGTTCCCTGATGCAGGTAATTTGAGAACAAATCGGGATTTAAAATCGACAGGCAGCCCGTTATTTTTCTGAATTAGCTGCATCTCTACAGAGCGAACGGCCATGTCAGGATGAGATAACATGGACTGAATTTCATCCTCACCCAAATCCATTCCACTGAATGAACATTTAGTCGATACATCATCTGAATATGTCGCTATAACATCACCCATCGGCGCTATAATCAGATTCTCAGGTAATTTGTACGAATCATTTTGTCCACTGAGATACATGGCCATAATCTGCGATTCATTTGACACAAATGACATGGGTTCAACGGCCAGTCCGCCAATGGAGCCTCTCAGCATTTTCAGCGCGTCTTCGCATTTTTTCTCAGTACTACCGCTACAGAAAATCAGTCCCTGTAATGGAATAATCAGTAAATAAACAACAGTTCTGGATATAGGGGAATATTTAGCAACTTCATTTTCAGCCTGAGATTTTATTTCATAATAAACGGCGTCTGTTATTTCTCTACCATCAGTAATTATTTTATCAATCCGTTCCTGATAGATTTTATTTACTGCAGCAGCATTCGGTTTTCTAACCTCCTCAATATATTTAATCAACAGCCTGTTATCAGACACTATTATTCTGTTGCTATCACAAATAATTCCCCAGCCGCGGCCAGATAATTCGCCATTTGATAATCCATCAAATGTGTTTTCGTGAATACCGCATGTAATGTCGTAGGACAGTTCAGTACTGGTTCTGTATGGAAACAGAGTTTTAAATGATTTCATTTTGTATTTAGTTTGCTTATTAATGATGATTTTTAAATTAATTATTTTTTTCAGTCACACTGAAAATTAGCTGTATTTGTTAATCAATCCGGTAACTCAATTTCAGTCACAGTTAAAATTTGCTCGTCATCAGCATATATTTCTCTAAATGACTCAGATAATGTTGAATAAAAATTTAGGTTTGTAATTCTCCCTGCTGCATGTTCAGCATCGATTTTCATTTCATATTCATCGTAATTAGCAAACCCTACACAATGTGTTTTAGATTCATTCCAAACTAAAAGGAGTTTCATAGAACCGCCTATATTTACTCAACTGGGACCGCGGTCCCATGTTCATTTTGGTCTAATATTTTTTTCGCTATCGACTCCGACTGCAGATCCGTATAACGCTCTATCCATAACGTTTCGATGTGTTTATCACTAGGGCGATTCCCCATAAACCAATCTGCAACCACTGCCTGTCTGTTGCTGTCCGGGCGAGTTCTGTAACCGCAGGTCGGACAGAACATCAAATACTGATCCCGTTTTTTCGAATACCTCAACTGGGGTTTTTCCGGCTGAAAATGCATAATCTGTTTACACAGACACACTGGCATATCTGAGATATTTGCGGTCCTGTTGGATTCGGAATTGTTGGTCAACATGGGTTAGTGCCTCCTCGTCCAATTCCCGACACGCCTCAATAATCAAATACCAACGGGACTGGTAATTTTCATTCCAATTAGATGGGGATATACCAATTTCTCTACTGAGAGCACTGTATGACAGTTCACGGCGGAAACTATCGCGAAATTCAGCTACTGATTCCTGAACAGCCAACCAAATTAATTGACGGACACGCGTAGCTGTTTTTGCCGACATTTTTTTCAGTCCATAGCGTTTATGCAGCGACAAAAATCGTTGATAAACATTTTGGCAGATTGATATTTGATAATCGAAATTTAAATCGTAGGCATAGCAATATTGAATCCAGGCACGAGAGTTATCCGGTATTAAATGAATAGCACGACGCCAGTCACAAAATAGGTAGGTCGCATCGTCAATAGGTAACGTACTGTGCTGATATTTTCCGGTCTCGGTATAATGAACAGGTTCAGCATCAACAAAAATATTTCGGCCATCAATTTCTATTTTGCGACGCGGCTTTTCATTAAAACGACTACCGGCACCGGAACCCATATTTAGAGATTCCATCTGACCGTTCTGTTTCAGAACAAAACCAAACAGAGCAATTCTCAAATGTATGCGCACGTATTCATATTGCAACATGACGCCTCCATCATTTAACGTGAATATTTCGACCTGCCAACCGATTCAGGGTGAAATCGGATTTGAGCTGGTATGCGGTTCTGACCTCAATATCACTCTGACGCAATTTCGGGATAGTGCCTGAATCCAGCCATTGATATATCGCGCCCGTTGTTACATCGAGTGCTCTGGCTGCTCTAACTACGTCGCCATAGTAGATTATGAGGTCGTTCGGTTTCATGAAAACAACAATAAATCAAAATTAATTTTAAAGCTAGATTCAAAATAAAAATTCTATAGCTAGCTATACAGTGATCGGCTATTATGTATATATGAAAACACGAGGCGATAGACTGAAAGAACGGCGGAAAGAGTTGGGACTCACGTTACGTGAGGTGGGCGAGTACGTCGGTATCTCCATTGCTGGGGTTCGAAACATCGAACTCGGCGACGTCATGCCCGCACTGAGCATTGGCGTAAAATTGGCCGAAATCCTGAATAAATCCATTTATTGGGTGCTGGACGGCGACGAAACAAGTGCACAACAAAAAATTCCGATTGTCGGGGACACTAAAACAGGCCCTGATGCCCAATTTATGCAGGGAGATAAAAATTTTATCCCGACCGCATATATTGGTTTTGATAGTACGCCAAACAAAATTTATGCGCTAAACTGCGAGAGTAATGATCTCATCGGGTTTACGTATGGTGACGTTCTGTTGGTTAGTTACCACGAAAATCTGGTTTACGGTGAAAACGTCGTCGTTGTGACAAATAGCGGGGATGTGATGGTGCGGAGATTGGCGCGCGTCGAGAAAGAGGCGGGTGAGATACATCTGGATAACATTGATATTTCAATGAAACGCACTGTTCTAAAAATATCCGATATTAAATACATAAACATGATCGTGGGTTCAATCAGATCAACCATGGTGAACAAGAAAATGTAACTTTCTTTAAATTGATTTTGAAGTGTGCTTTAATTGGTTGCTATGTGGCGTGGTAGCCGATTAAAGAACTTTAGGATCTACTGGAATTTTAAATACAAAAAACCCCGGTTGTGGCGACCGAGGTTTCTGTGGGATTCGTCGAAATAGAACTTAACGCATAAGTTCATTTTAGTCGAATCTCCCAATTTGTTTCAACCTTTTTTTATGGGTGGGAGAGTAGTCCGTGACAATTATCGATTTTTATCAGAACAAATTTAATTCAGACCCGTACGAAATTCTCTATGCAGCATACGCGGAACTCGCAGAAATAGCGGCCTCAGCAGGTATCGACTGGAATGAGTGTGCGCAAAACATCCAATTAGCCGCCGTTATCGGCAATGCTGAAAAATATTCAGTCTACACCGGAAAATCTCCTGCCGTTCTGGAAAACAACCTGCGCGGGCGCGTCGAAATCTATTCCCGATTGGAAACATCACGCGACGGAATTCAGTATCCGTTTGTCAATTTCGTCCAAAAAGGGTTTGCAGCGGGCAGCTGGAACGGGTTTCAATTTCTGTTATCCGCACAAAATGAGTTCAATCGTTCAACTGGGACCGCGGTCCCAACTCAATATGATGAATTGGAAAACCAAAAACGTATTGAGCGGCAGCGAATAGAGCGAGATAAACGACGAGAACGCGAAACTATCAGTAAACTGATTGCAAACCAACAACGCCATCAGGCATTGATGGATTATTTGCATATGTCTGAACTGTTCCGTGATGCGCTAACTGAGGATGGTACTCATCCGTATGCCGTCAGAAAGCAAATTAGCCCAATTTTTAAATTTTGCGACGTCAGACGTATTTCATACTGGGACCACGGTCCCAACCCTCAACACCACGAATTTTTGTCCATCCCCCTATATCATCTCGATGCGCGTTCAGATGGGCGTATTGTTGGATGGGAAAAAGTATTTGCGGGCGGCAAAAAACTATTAACACGTTCCGTAAATGATAAGGAATTTACGGGGGCGTGCCATGTGATCGGTAGTTTGAAAGGGGCAAAACGCATTTGCGTCGTAGAGGGGTTTGCAACTGGCGCATCCGTTTATTTAGCGGCGAAAAACAATTTTGATGCAGTAGTTGTCGCAGTATCTGCAAACAACCTCATCAATGTGGTAGAGCAACTAGTCAACGTTTATGAGGGCGTGAAAATTTGGTGCGCCCTGGACAACGACGAACACACAGCACGGGTCAAAGGAAAAGGGAACACCGGATTAAGAATGGGAATAGAAATTATGAAAAAATTCCCATCTGTTCGCTGTATCCGACCGATTTTCCCAACGGTTGAAGATGGCCAGTCAGATTTTAACGATCTGTACGTCAAATTTGGTGCCAATGAAACTCATGAGCAACTAAAATCCAATCGGAACCAATTCAGAATTGCAGATAACATATTTGACGCAGAACTGGCGTTATTGTCTGTCATTGATAATAAAAATTTCAAAAAACAACTGAATAAATGCGTCGATGCGGGCATGGTGTACTGCCCCACAAAATATACTCCCCGTGAACTGGTCATTGAAATCGAGCGTAAATTGCGGGAAATCGGATTATTAGAGCCGTTTTCCGGGATCGTGCGTCGCCGTGTAATGAGTCGATTCAATCGGAAATGCCAAAACGCGCAAAATAGCCGTTCGTTCAGCGAACTCATCACGAACCCCAATTTCCGACCAGACCATGTGACATATAAAAAATTTGATACACCGCAAATGACCAATGAGGTTTTAGAATACGTCCAATCATTGACGGGTCCAGTTATCGTGCGCGCAGGAATGGGTTCAGGAAAATCGAAACATCTATTGCGACCACTAATGCATGCAGCAGAACGTGGCGTTGCAGTAGCGCATCGGGTATCGCTCATCGGCGGATTATGGGAAATGATGAATAGAGATGATAGTGACTATAAAATCCAATCAGATATTCTCCATTATCAGGATCCCGGATATTTAAAAATGGCAGCCCATGCCAATAAATTGACAATTTGTATCAACTCCATTGTCAAAGCCTGTTGGATACCCTTGATGAAAAACCATGATTTTTTCGGACTGGATGAGGCTACTCAGGGTCTCCGAGCTATTCTATCGGGTAAAGCAATGGATAACCCCGTAGGAGTTTTTAATCAGATCATAGATGCATTGGCCAGAACCACAGAACATCCAGTGATGGTCGACGCGGACGCCAATGATCTATTGGTTGAATTGGCAGAATTGGCAATAAAACGACGCGAGGAAATCGGATTATCACCCTGGACACAAATTCATGTGGTCGAATTGCCTGTTGATGTTCGCAATAGAGAAACAGGCGAACCAATAAAAATTTTCTACACAGAAAAAGATCGCATCATGACCGAGGTAGTGAATGCAGTTAAAAGCGGCGAAAAAATCCTACTCGCAACCGATAGCGCCACATTTGCAGAAGATGTGGTGAAACAATTAGAGAAAGATAACCCTGCGAAAAAATTTCTTTGCGTAAACCTCAACACCAAACCCAGCCCAGAAGTTGAGGAGTTCACGGATTCGCCGAAAAAAATTGTGTTGCAATACGATGGCTTAATTTATAGCCCATCAATCTCGTCCGGCGTATCGTTTGAAGAACAACATTTCGACCGCCATTTTGGAATGTTTTGCGGGGAAGTTGCGCCATCGGACGCAATCCAGATGTTGCGTCGTGATAGAACCGCGCGTGAATTCATTATTGGATTTGACCGAATCCGACAACGGAAAGAAACCGATCCTCAGAAAATCCTGCGCGGTTATATCCAAGCCATGCTGGAAAACGCAGGAAAAAACGGTGAAATAACCGATGTTATGTTGGATGGCGACCGTCTGTCATTGGGTATGGCCAGCACCAATTTTACCAAAATGAAAATTAGGGCTACCGCGCTGGAGAACACAGCTAAAAACGACTACGCCAACAATATGTTGTGCATCATGTACAGCGACGGATATCGCGTCGAAAAATTGGCAATGGACCTAACTGCCAATGACATTGGAAAAGAATTGCGCAAAGAGGCGAGGGAGATCCGTTGGGAACAGACTGTTACTCGTCATGTAAATGTAGAAACTCCCTCTGAAGCAGAACGGCAGGAATTACTATCACGGCGTGCGATTTCGGAGGATGAACAAGCGCAATTAGTTCGTTGGGAAATTGAACATGAAATGATGCTGCCCGTTGATGAGAATAGCCTGAAATTTTATTTTGACGGCGGCAAACGAAAAATTGAGTTGTTTGAATTGATGCTTCAGGATGAAATGACCGTTCGCCGTTGGGACAAAGACGAATCGATGATGAACTTTCATTATCGATATCAAATTGGTAATAAATGGAACAGTTACACTGTTTCCGCTATGACACGCGAACAGGCCGACAAAATGTTCCGTGAAAAACATCCAGTTGTTAAACACCACTCTGTCAAATACACGCCAGCGGTAGAAGTGTCATTGCGGAAATTTTGGTCGATAAACAGAGACGCTATTCGGAATTATTTCACAGCGTGTGGGTTAGACCCAGAGCAAATTTTTGAACAAAAACAGCCTGGTGATATTGACCGAGCTAGTTTGACCCGTGCCCGCGACGTATTAATGAATCCCGAAAATGCCGACCTGTTTAACAATGTAATCAGATTTGGTGGCCACTATTCACCTCACAGCAAACCCAAACAACCAGGTGAGTTTTTCAAAACCATCTGTAAATCAGTCGGGCTCGATATAGATACTCGACGTGCCAGAGTCGGTGATAAACGCCCAACAGTTTATTTTATAACCCCAGAGTCAGCGGATTTTATGACCGAAATTATTCGCAAACGACATGATGCCGCCGTTGGATTATCCCCGCGGAAACCAGAAAGAACACGGCATGACGAGGTGGATCGCGATCCAAATATGTCTCTATATATTAATGATGATCCGCGATCCACTCCAGATGATAGTCATGCCGCCCCTGTATCAGTAATTGAACAGGCGCTGGATGGGGTTCCTGTGAAAATCCCGTTGGATTGGGCGCATAATGCGTTGTCACGTGATGAGCTGGATACAGTGACGCGGTGGTCGCCTGCCAGTATTGCGCTGACGTTTGCGTCGTTGTATCTCACTGAGTTTATGGAACTGCTGTCTGGTGTTGAATTGAGGTTGTTGAAACAGTTTGTCAGTGACACGCGTTACAGTGGGTCACAAGGTGCGTTGTGTGGTTAAAATGTGGCTTGATCTGATAGTTTACAGTAAACTTAGTGTATTAACTGTTAATACAGGTATGTGATTATGAGAAAAATTACTTCTGTCAGTATGGGCAAACAACTTGACAGTTTTGTGCAACGGATGATTGAGAATGGCCGTTATGGTTCAGCCAGCGAAGTTATGCGGTCGGCACTGCGTTTGCTGGAACAGCAGGAAAATCAGGACGAAGCTGTTCGTAACGCAGTGATTGATGGTCTAAATAGTGGAGAAAGTTCGCTGACGTTGCGGGACATTGCTGAACAGAGGAAACGGCACCATCGTGTATAGGTTATCAGAACGGGCAGCAGAAGACTTTGCCGGAATTTATGACTATACACTGATGCAATTCGGGGAAGCCAAAGCCGATCACTACACAGCCGCTCTGGATGTGTTTTTAGAGACACTGGCAAGTATGCCCGACATTGGGCGGGATTATCCTGCTGTACCCGGTGTGATGCGGATTGAATTTCAGCGTCACACTGTTTTTTACACTGTCCGAGATATCGATATTCTGATTGCTCGTATCCTGCATCAACAAATGAATCATGCCCAGCATCTACAGAACTGATGTGAGTTGTTTTGGTGTTGTTAGTAGTCAAAACGGCATTTTGTGACGCAATTAACAATTATTTTCGATTAATTTTATTGACGTTTGGTTTAGGTTGAGTTAGTTTAAATGCGTCACAGCAAAATCTGTGACCGGACGTGAGAACCTGAGAGATCTAAACGGCGCAACAACACGCGCAGCGTGTTTTTTTGTTTGCGCAGCCTGAAATTATCTATGGTGATTCAGGCGGGGCAACCGTAAGGTTGGCCGGTAACCGTTTAGGCCGGATTTCTCACCCCCGTCTGGATCGCCACCAAATTGAGCGTGAGAACTCTGGTGGTGAATAGGCCACTAAACGGAGTTCGCAACATGTTTACCTACAAGTTTGCGGCAGTTTGTCGCACTGATAAAAAAAATAATATTCATTTCTTCACCACAATAGCTGACAGCGAAAGTTCAGCCCGCCAACGATTTTCTCAAAAGTTCGTTTTATTTTTTCGTGCCCGTTTGCCGTTCGGGGGTGCTGCATGACTAATATTCACCGAAATGAATTTGGTTTGTCCGAAGAATTGGCGTCATTACATGCACAAATTCGCGCTTTGATTAATACCGCCCATCATACGATGGAATCGCATGATGCGAATATTTATATTTGTGATACAGCCCATTTGTTATTAGCAGCTAAAAATTTAGTTATTCAAGCTGAAAAATATCGCCGCGAATGGGACGGATTAATCAGCCGAGAGCGTGGGGTGAATAATGGATACAGACACCCGTTGTAATTGCCCTAAATACGAATTCGACGTTGATAATAATGCCCCGTGTCCACATTGTAATTGGGATGGATTTTTAAAATATCAACGGGACGAATTACAAAACACGGGTTATGAAATGGCGTTTGATGGAATTAATCCACGTAATATTAAATTTCATAAATTGCCAATCGAATTAAAACGACCGGGATTATTGAGAATAGTTCGTCGTAATTTATTACGTGGTTATTACCGCGGATTAAAAGATATTTCAAGAAATAAAAAACTTAACTATTGAAATTAAATCGAGGTGATATTATGGCTGCAAAATTAGAGATTGGTATTGTTTATGATGAAAAAATTAATACATGTAGAGTTAGCTGGGAGTCATTCAATACAAACGATTTTCCCCCAATGGAAAAATCCACATTGGAACAATTGAAAATGGCTATAATTAATCAATTAAATTCTGGTATTAATAATAGTAAATTGCATTAAAAAATTTACCACTGAATAATGAGGATTTTAAAATGGAAATAAATATCAAATTATCTAAATCCGAAGTGATTGAATATCTAAACACTGAATTTAGTATTCAGGAAGAAGAATATTTCGATATAATTCAGAATGATATAGTTAATTTTTTAAAAAGTGCTGGGTTTCAAGGGGCAAAATATTCAGATGTTTCAGTTATTATTAACTAATTGTCAATTAATTACAGCCCATTATCCTGTGGGCTGTGCTGAGTTGATTTAAATAGGGCACGGCCTGCCCGAATTTACGCCTCTGGACATGGTGAAATATCGTGGTTGAAAGAGGAAATTTGCGAAAAAATTTTGGTAGGTTTTTTGTGGTTGTTTAACACTATGATTAATCTACCAAAACCCGTTAGGGTATCGCCCGCACGGGCGCAGTAGGTCAGCAAATTCGGTTATATCCAAACGCAGAACAACGGTGTTGCCCATACGGGCGCAGTAGGTCGGGGAGGATTTTTTGTGTTATACGCAATACGAATTAGGTTGCACCCAAATTTGGCGCAACGCGAATTTTTCACCAAAACATTTGGCTGTTGCCGTTGGGTTTTTAACGACGCGTTGGCGTTCTGCAAACAGCAACATGATGCGGGCGAAAAACGCCCGTCTGCATACGATTTAATGAAACGCATGGCGCTGTTGAAAATTGAACACCCGTGGCTCGCTGAGGCAGACAGTCAGGCACTGACTTACGCCTGTAGCTGTGTCGATACAGCCTATAAAAATTTTTTCCGTCGCGTTAAAAATGGTGAAACCCCCGGATTCCCGCGGTTTAAATCTAAGCACCGCGGTGATGCGACGTACACAGCAACATCGGCAGCGGGCATCAAATTAACCGAACGAGCATTAAAACTCCCCAAAGCTGGCTGGGTTCGCATCCGTGGTTTTCGCCCGTTCGATGGAAATATCAAACGTGCCACGGTTCGCCAAACACCGACAGGGAAATATTACGCGACAGTGCTGATTGATGATGGCCGTGATTTCCCTGCGCAACCCACTGTTGATCTACAGCCGATTGGTATTGATGTCGGCTGCAAAACTGAGGGCGATTATCACCAATTTGCGGCGCTATCAACAGGTGAAATTGTTCACAGCCCAGCGGCGTACAAACGTATTCAAAAACGTCTGCGCAGGGCGCAGCGGAAACTATCACGTAAAGTTAAGGGTAGTGCAAATCGCCTGAAGCAACGGCGCCGGGTTGCCCGTTTGCACGAACGTGCCGCCGCAGTTCGCCGTGATTTTCTCCACAAATTCACACACCGATTAACCTGCGAAAACCAAGCCGTGGCGGTCGAGGATTTGAATGTGAAAGGAATGATGGCCAGACCGAAACCCAAACAGGACGAAAATGGCAATTACATACCTAATGGTGCCAGTCGGAAAGCGGGGTTGAACAGGTCGTTGGCCTCCGTCAGTTTGGGCGAATTTTTCCGCCAATTGGAATACAAATCAGCATGGCGCGGTGTCACATTCTTGAAAATTGACCGCTGGGCACCATCCAGTAAAACGTGCAGTTCCTGTGGTCATGTCAACACAGAATTAACTCTGTCTATGCGGCGATGGCAGTGCGTTTGTGGTGCTGAACACCATCGTGATATCAACGCAGCTATCAATATTGCAGCCATGGCTGTTTAATGAGGTCATTACAATATGAAAAAAAATTTGGACGATTTAAATAAATACACTAAAGGGCGTCCATGCCCTCAGGGGCATACAGAGCGTTACAAATCAACAGGCGATTGTGTTATTTGCACTCGCGCCGGAATTCGGAAATACAGAGAAAAGAAAAAACGAAACAAAGAGAGAAGAGAAAAGAGAAAAAAAGATAGAAAACAAGAAACGCGCCTCATCGATTTTCAAAATTCGGTCACTGTATTCGGCAATCCAAACAGAAAAATTTAATCCTATAGGTAAAAACTATATATTTAATATTGGTAATGAACAATTGAGGTAAATACTATGAAAAATAAACTGACTGATTTGAATGATCACCTGTTCGCGCAGCTAGAGCGGCTGTCTGATGAGAGTATTGATAGGGTGGGACCGTGATCCCACTATTTTGCCCAATTTTCGATATTTAATCCAACAACCATACCAAATGCAGAATCGCTGGTAACGAGAGTGAGTTCTCGGCTCAGTGCATGTGCTGCAATCAGTTGATCCATTGTCCCCATAGTTCGGCCCGTTTGTTCCATGCTGGCTCGCAATTTCCCATAGGTTTTAGCAGCATTTTGATCCCAGTCGTAAACTGTGATTGAATCAATAAATGTGTTTACGATTTGTTCTAATGTGTGATTTTGACGTTTAGCCAAACCAAAACGCAATTCCGCTTCAGTTATGCTGGAAATGCATATCTCTGATGGTGGTATGGTTCGCAATTTAGCAGTTACTGCCTGATGTTGACGGAAAATATAACTGACGGTGTTTGTATCCAACATATACATCAGAAAATGCCCTCAAACGGGTCACGTTCTGTGACATCCTGGTTACGATCATTCGCATCCAGAAAATTATCAGGAACAGATACGGCACTGAGCATATTGAAAAAATTATCCCAATTGTCAGTAGACGGTTTGTTTTTGGAGAGAATAACGTCACCATTCTCATTTTTTCGGATGTAAACCTGGTCAGTGTCAAATTCAAACGCTACAGGTAGCCTGACAGCCTGATTACGTCCGTTTTTGAATATTTTTGCGATTCGTTCCATAATATCTCCTGAATAAAAATAATTTAGCATATGTCAAAGCATAGGCCTAAATTTCACATATGTCAAAGCATATTCCTAGATCCTAGATGAGAGGTTTAGAAATGGCTGATACAGTTATTTGTGATGAATGTTTCGGGGCAGGTGGATTTGAGCAGATTTGCGTTGATTGTCATGGCACTGGACTGGATTTGACGGATGAATCGCCGTGTGGGGTTTGTCATGGCGACCGGGTTGCTGTGCAGCAGTGTCCACAATGTTTGGGTGCGGGTGAAATTGCCGAAAAATAATGAGGTAGGACCGTGGTCCCATCATAATAGAAAACTAGTTTTTGTTAAAGAGGCTTATATACGATTTCGCCTTTACGTTCAGCCTCTTTATGAGCTGCAATGACTTTTTTTAGCATCTCGTTTTTGCTGCGACGGATAGCTTCGTAATCGATTTTTTCTTTGTTATGAGTGTCTTTGCATTCGTATCGCATAACTGCCTCCATCGAGTTTTAAATTGATGGAGCCTTCTAATTTATAATGGTTGTCTAACGGCATTCGTTGTTCCATATTTTACCTAAAACTAGCTGAAATACGTCAACCACGCCTGAGTCATCGCATCTTTTAGATTTTTAGCTTGACCTATCCATGAGTAATGTTGGCCGCTGTATTCGAATTTAACAACCCATTGACCATTATCACGGCGATGTGGTGCAGAGAATCGGGGGCGTTCAGTCGGTTCTGGATTTTCTGCTGCTTCAGGGGGCGATTCAGGTTCCTGTTCTGGTTCCACCTCCACCTCTATTTCAGGTTCAGTCTCATCAATATCATTGTCGTCATCAATTTCTATTTCATCATCGTCAATGGATTCATCATCTACCTCTACCAGCTCCTCGTCGTCGTTATCCTGAATAATGATTTTTGGTGAGGTATCTATCAGTTGATATCGACCGTTTTCGCCAATCTCCTGCTCTAGCGCGTCTGCAGCGAACTCTAAATACCGTTTGGTCAGTGGGATATTGAACCCTAACGTACGTAACTGAGATGAGGTAACCAAATCATACGGAAACTGTTCGACAATTTTTTTAGTTTCGGTGTGAATTCGGACTCCAGCATCGCCCCTAGCAAAATCTGGCATTTCATCATCTAATTGCTGTAGCGCCTCTAATCGTCTATTTTCGTTGCCAGTATCAGGTTTCCAAGTACGTGAAAAATTTTGTAATTTGAACTGCTTATAGTGCAATTGGGTGTTTTCATCGTCATGACCCAGTAGTTCGGAGAAAAATACATCCTCGTCAACATCAGCCCAGTGAGAATCATGATGAAACCACATTTCATACGCAATTCTTGCGTATATAGAGCGACTGTCTTTATAAACCCGGCGATCATCATTGAAAAACTGTTTTACCCAGGGGTTAAAAGATTTCGCTATTACTGCGTTAATTTTGGCGTTTGGTGACCGAGTATCATTTGGATCATCATTTGTCATGATTTCACCAAAATCTGATATTGCAGAACAATTCCGTAGTAACTCGAATTTTTCCATGAAAATACTGGAATCACATAGCGTGTAAATAGTGCGCCCGGTATCTGTTCCAGTCCGTTTTTTCGCTTGTCCTAAAAATTCGACTTTGTATTTTCCAACAATTTTGAAACTGCCATGCACCATGATTTCAATCATTCTCCGCCCGGATGTAGCAGCTAATGCAAACGCTAACGGCGCCATTCCTATTCTGGTGGTTAAATCAAATGAATGAGCAGGTGCATTTAATATATTATGCAGTGCCTGAATATATGCAGGATAATCAATCCAAACGACGCTACGCTTTTTGTTACTGAGAACGTCATTCCATCTATTTTGAATAGAGGTCCGTTCTGCCTGACTCAATTGTAATGAGTAGAGTACGTCATGGTTTATTTTCAGCTTAGATAGATCTTCTAATAGCAATTGCCCCTGTCCGAGCAATTTATATAGATGGTTACGTCGTTCTAACCATTCACTGCTGTTTAGATCAAACAATGAGAATGACCATGCTGGATATTTTTTAGCTATCCGAATGATTCTATTTTCTGCAGAACGATTTCCAAATTTTATTTTATTTAGTTCATCAGTTAGTGGAATAATGCATTTTAATTGATGTTGTAATGCAATAAATTTTTGCCTGATTTCTGAGGTTGAAAGTTCTATCCAACCATGTAGCTCATCGGAAAATAAATAATATTTCTTCGCTAGTTTCGTCACATTATCTAAGAAATGATGATGTAATCTGTCATCAAATCTTTTTCTAGCTCTTGTCATGTAAGCGTTGTAAGTATTTGAAGATATTCTATTTTTTAACCCTTTTCCTCGGTATTTCCTCTTATCGGTAAACAATGCGTTTTTAAATCTAGACGCAGCCGCTTTGTATTTTCGGGTTTTCTCTCCTTGAGGCATTTCTGATACATCTATCTCATCGATTTCATCGACCAATGCGTTTATTAATTCGCCAATTTTAATCTTCTGAGTCATATAACCCCCTTATTATCTATTAATATATAATAACATAAATTAAGAACATTTAAAGTTATAGTTCATAAAAAACCGCTAAATTAAAGTATCACATAAATAGAATACATAATATCAATAAAAATAAACATTGTTTAATATTCTGTGATTTTGATATTATTATAGTAACAATTACTACCATTATACACGTGTATAATGGTAGTAATTGTTACTATAATAATATCACTTTATAACCACTGTACGCTTCGAAGACACAAACAGGTATAGAACATATG
>NZ_CAWQTY010000176.1:0-39354 GCF_963897815.1 Xenorhabdus sp. Sc-CR9 | reverse complement strand
ACAGGATTTGTCTGGCGGCAAGAGCGCGGTGGTCCCACCTGATCCCATGCCGAACTCAGCAGTGAAACGCCGTTGCGCCGATGGTAGTGTGGGGTCTCCCCATGCGAGAGTAGGGCACTGCCAGACAATTATTTGCCAGAGAAGCCATCCCTTACCGGATGGCTTTTTTGCGTTTGAAGTATAGAAAATTATAGAGCATAAATTTATTTCATAGACTGATACAAACTATAACCAGTTATAGCGCCTGCTATATCATAAGCAATATCATGCCAACTCCAGCCAGTTCCAGATGGACGGCTATCATAAAATTCTTTCGCTGCCCCAAGTCCAATTGATAAAAATACACCAAATTGTGCACTGTCACGATGTTTCCAATTTTGACGATCCCCATAAGCATTTCCAGCGGCGGCCACAACCGCAGAAAATAAGAAATGTTGAGCTTTATCTTTACCGACCCAATTATCGTTAGCTTGGCGGATATTAGAACAAGAGGTATTCAATAGAAGAGGGAATATTATTAATATATTATTAATTAGGGTGGTTGAGATTTTTTTCATTGTAATTTATGCCATGATTTATATTTTATTAAATCATAGCTATTTGATAAATAAGATACAAAAAATCCCCTCTGCAATTGCGAGAGAGGATCAAAAATTTGATAATTATTTATCTATTTTACAGTATTCGGCTGATCAATCTATCAACCCTAATACGACGCAAACGGCGTATCAGCTTTCGAACTTTAACAGGGTAAAGTTGGATATTTTCTAATTCCTGATAATTGTTAATGATTTTCGTATGCGTACGAATGCATTCTAACTCCAGAGAACGTTGGGATTGCATTTCCTGATGAGGGTCGTGAATAAGAATAGCATTTTCCAAATCCAATCCCCATGCACGAGGATTGAGATTATTACCGGTGATTAATTGCCATTTATTATCAATCCAAATCCCTTTTAAGTGATAAGAATTGTCTTGATCTTTCCATAATCGAACAGTTAGCTGCTGGCTATCGATAAATTTTTGTAACCGATTGGTAAAACGACGCAGATTAATTTCATATAGATAAGGCAGTGCCCCGATAATCCTAAATGGTTCTTCCGGCGGAATATAAAAATCATTGGCTGTTTTGTCTCCAATGATGATTTCAACTTGTTTTCCTTGGCGAAGCAAGCGTGATATCGCTCGTACTAACACAGCAGGTAAGTTGAAGTATGGTGTGCAAATAACCAACTTATTTTCAGTACAAGCCATCAAATGACAGATTGTTTTATTCAGCAGGTTTTTCTTCCCTAAGCCAACTAGTGGAGTGACAGCTAACTCTTCGTTTGATGCTTGATTTTCAAAGTGATATTCAGCATTACGCAATGAAACACGAAATTGCCGGATTAAATTTTTAATTTCAAGATTACGGGGGCGGTTATGACTTGCTAAATTTTTTACAGCATCAGATGTAAGAATACTTTCATCTATAAATTGTTTCATGGTAGCTGCAAGTTTTGCATTATGCAGCAAATGATAACGGTCATAACGATATTTTTCATGGCGGTGCAGATAGACATCATTAATGCTGGCTCCGCTATAAATTACCGTATCATCAAAGATAAAGCCTTTTAAATGTAAAATACCCAATGCTTCACGTGTGTTTACCGGAACACCCGAAATATGAATCTTAACATCAGGGCAGCTTTCCGCCATAGAGCAATACCAGTCTGCGTTTGTTGCCGCTGCTTTTACACCAATACGACCACGTTGAGCACGATGCCAATCAACTAAAATTTTGATATCCAATTCAGGACGTTTTTGCTTGGCGATATATAATGCAGTCAGAACATCTCGCCCGGCATCATCGTTTTCTAAATACAATGCCGCGATATAAATATGCTTTTGAGCGTTTGCAATGTGTTCCAGTAAGGTGCTGAGGAACACTTTGGATTGATAAAGTGTCTCTATATCAGCAACTGACTGCGGGAGTTTAGGCAGTTGTGCAAGGTGTTGTTGGTGTTTTGCTTGTTTAAATTTAGACAACATCACAGTGCGTTTTTTCTCTTAGTTCAGATGGAGCAGGTTCCATCATAAGGTGTATGAATCAAAATGGTCTGGAATCATACCATTAGTTTGGCATCTTGTGAGCATGAATTAACTTTCCAGTGCTGATTGCTTTAAGTCTGTGCGATCTATCACGAAGATAGGAGCTTTCGTTATCTCCAGCACTAAATTATGTTTATGCCTTATACTAAAACTTTAATACTAAATTAACGATGCCATCTTCTAACTGAATATCAACAGTGAATCCGAGTTTCTTTGCCAGTTGGATCATATTACGATTTTCCGGCATGGTGATAGCCGTTAGTGTTTTAATACCATGCTCTCTTGTGTAATGAATCAGCTTTGTCATCAGCTGATAGCCTAACGTAATCCCTTTTAGATCTGATCGCACTAATATCGCAAATTCTGCTTCGATATTATCCGGATCAGCCATAGCACGAGCGACGCCAATAATTTCGGGCGTTGTTGTCGGATGACGTATCGCAACAAATGCCATTTCTCTGTCGTAATCAATTTGGGTCATATTGGCAAGATCATCATGGGTAAACTCACTAATCTCGCTGAAATAGCGGTAATAAAGGTCTTCTTTTGTTACCTGACTGATGAATGATTTCAACAAAGGCTCATCTTCCGGCAAAATCGGGCGTAGAAGACATTTAAGATCGTCTTTTATATAGATAGTTTCTTCCAGTTCATTGGGATAAGGCCGAATAGCAAGCCGATTGTGGGGGTCTCCTATTACTGGTGTTAATTCCATAACTACATCCAGTAAGGTGAATTCATTACCTGATGCAAGCAGCGGATGAATATTCATGCGAACAATCTGGGGGCAATCGATCAGGAGATTAGATACTCTGACCAACAACTGGCTGAGTGCAGGGATATCCAATGGTAACAGTGAACCACCGGATTTTATTTTGCCGCTTTTAATTGCCTGAATAACGAGATAACGGGCCAATGCCATATTGAGAGGGGGAAGAGCGACAGCGGTTTGTGTTTCACGGGTCCAATCAATTCCTCCTTCTCCGAGCATGATTAAAGGACCAAATATTTCATCTTGCTCAATAGAAATCCTCAATTCTTGTGCGCCTGCTCGGTGAGCCATACTCTGCACGAGCAAGCCATGAATTCTGGCTTGCGGGAAATTTTGTTTGACGCGTTCGATAATCGCTTGTGCTGCCGTTTTGACTTCATCGGCATTACGCAAATAAAGCATTACGCCCTGAACTTCGGATTTATGCGGAATATCAGGAGAGCGAAGTTTCAATGCCACCGGATAGCCAATTTTTTCTGCAATACTGACTGCATCATCACTGGTATGGGCAATCCAAGTTGGTAAGGTATTTAAACCGTAGGCCTCGAGTATCGGTTGCACTTCATGGGTATCCAGTTGGATATTTCCGTGATCAAGAGATTGCTGGATACATTCATGGGCACGGGCAGCATTGGAAGTCATGCCGATTGGCAGAGAGGGTGTTTCTTTGAGTTGTTTTTGGTTTCGCTGATACTCTACCATATGCATAAACGCGGTAATTGCACCTTCTGGCGTGCGGTATGTCGGAATACCGGCCTCACTAAATAAACGTCTGGCCTCTAATGAAGAATATTCTCCACACCAATTAGTAAAGATAGTTATCCATTTTCCGCGAGGATGCTCCTTAATAGCCTGGATAACCCGGACTGCTGTAGTTTGGCTGTGAGATATGGCACAAGGAGAATGAATAAGTAGTAACGCATCATAACCATGGTTATCTAACAGCAAATTGAGCGCTGCAATATATTGATCGGTTGAAGAATCATCACCGATATCTAAAGGATTACGTAGAAGAAGTGTTTCAGGGAGTATACCAGACAATTTACTGGTCGTTTCCTCTTCCAGAACAGCGAGCTTGCCAGTTCTTCTGAGCAGCTCATCCAGTGCCATTGCCGCGGGTGCTGCGCCATTACTGACGATTAACAAGCGTTCTCCCCGCAGAGGGCGCATAAAGCTTAATGTTTCTACGGCAGAAAACATTTCATGCGTATCTTGTACACGCAGTAGCCCTGCTCGTTGAATTGCAGCATCATAGGCAGAATCAAAATTCTGTTGTTCTCCAAGCAATTGTTGTGCTTTACGGGTACGGCTACTTTTCACAACCAGAATCGGCTTATTGCGTGAGGCACTTCGGGAAGCAGAAAGAAAACGTCGGGCATCGCTGATATGTTCTAAATGTAACAAAATAGCACTGGTCTTACTGTCTCTTGCTAAAAAATCGAGTAGATCATCAATATCAATATCAACACTATCCCCCAAAGCAATAAAATACGAAAAACCAATATTGCGATGATTTGCCCAGTCCAGAATCGTGTTTGATATTGCGGCTGACTGTGAAATAAAAGCCAGTTTACCCTTTAGGATAGGAATGGGGGAAAAACTGGCATTCAGCCCTATCCAAGGTGCCAGAATACCAAGGCTATTAGGTCCCAGAATGCGAATATGATGTTTATGGCTGTACTGTTTCAGCTCATCAAATTGTGATGGTGGTGAGGATAGAATAATAACGGTTTTACATCCGTGCTGAACCAGCTGTCCCAGCAAAGAAAGATTACGACTGTGATGAGTGCAGAGGACAGCGAGGTCGGGGATTAATGGTAACTCATTGATGGAAGGATATGCCAGAACACCCAGAACGGAACGTCTGTTTGGTGTGACAGGAAGAATAGGCCCTGTAAACCCGCCCATCAGTAAATTTCGCATTAACATCGAACTGGCTTTTTCTGGTTTTTCAGAAGCACCAATAACGGCGATAGATTTAGGGTGTAATAACGCTTCAAGTCCGCGTTGGCTCATATCTAAAGGCTCCTTATCAGTTATCACATCAATAAACAATCGCCGTTCATCAAACAATTATCATGAATAATTTTAGCCACCATCAGTCAATTCAGTGGAAATTGTCAAGAGTTGCTGTGATTGATTACTCAGGAGAGTCTGGACGATTGGATTTTCCAGCCAGATATTGTTCACGAAAATGATTGAAATGGCTGAGCAGTGATTGTGATGCATTCAGATCTCCTGCCAATTCTAGTGCGGCAGCCGCGACTTCGGCAGTACAATGTTGCTCTCTTCTTGACGGCACTCGCAGTAAATAATCCATTTTGGCAAGATTATTAATAGATAACAGAGGAATGCCATCCAAATATGGACTTTTGCGAAACATTTTTCTTGCTTCAGGCCAAGTACCATCCAATATAATAAACAATGGTGGTTTCTGATTATCAGGAAGCTGTTGATACACCGTGCGGGGAGGCGTAGCGTAACTATCCGGGAAGATCAAATAAGGTTGCCGGGCAGAGTCACGCAACACTTCAAGCATCCGTTGATCAGGCTCGGTTCTAGACCAGAGGAAAGCGTGTGTATCCGGCAAAATGTCGGCAATTAATTTTCCTGTATTACTGGGTTTCATCGGCTCAGTATCAAACATGATGAGACAGAAGCGGCTTGCCGCGTTTGCTGGTGAAATCATTTCACACAAGCATTTTTTTTGTGGTAATAAACAATGCAGGCAACGCTGCACTCGGCAACCTCTTGCCTGAAAAGGTCGGGTAGATCGGGCAAGGCGACGTTGGCGAAGCTGATAAACGGCGTTGTTATTTCTCATTTAAGAACTCAAACAGGTTCGTGGATAAAGTCAGCAAAAAATTAACGGGTATTTTAATTGATTGTCGTTGCCAGAGGTAGCTTCGGGCGCGAACATCGGGTAATCTTCGCGCCATAACGCAGTTGGAGAAACAAATGAACGATTCCTATAGTGGTAAGAACGGCAAAGTCAAAGTGATGTACGTCCGCAATGAGGACAGCAGCGATAGTCGTAAAGATGATGACCATGGTAAAAACTATGGTCGCGGCAGAAACAATGACCGTAGTAGAAATAACGATCGTCGTAAAAACAGTGACAGCCATAAAAACGATAAACGTCCATTTGGCAGAGGACGTGAGCAGGGTGAGCGTCGTCGCGACAGTGAGCGCCCAGCGTATTCAGGTGATCGTTCTCCTTGGAGAACCATTTCTCGTCAGGAGGAAGACTCTCTTCAACCAGAGCACAGCGGTATCAGTGGCAAAAGCCATATCGATCCTGAACAACTTCGTCGCCAACGTTTGGAAGAAACCCGTATTTATGGGGAAAATGCTTGTCAGGCTATGTTCAAGAATCGCCCTGATGCGATTGTTCGGGCCTGGTTTGTTCAATCAGTTACCCCGCGTTTTCGCAATGCTTTAAAATGGATGGCGGCAAATCGCAAAGCTTACCATGTGGTTGATGATGAAGAACTAGCCAAGGCATCAGGTACAGAACACCATGGTGGCGTATGCTTCTTGATCAAGAAACGCAATGGCTTGGATGCAGAAACCTATTTGCAGCAAGCACCAGCAAAAGATTGTGTATTGGCATTGGAAAATGTAGGCAACCCACATAATCTTGGGGCAATTATGCGTAGTTGTGCGCATTTTGGCGTACAGGGTGTAATTTTGCAGGATACAGCAATGCTGGAATCTGGTGCAGCGGTTCGTACTGCTGAAGGGGGCGCAGAGCATATCAAAGGCATTGATGCTGATGGTTTCACAGATACGCTGAATAAATTCCGCAATGAAGGTTACTCCATTGTGACCACATCTAGCCATAAGGGTAGTGCTACACTGGCACAAGCTACATTGCCAGAAAAAATGGTCTTGGTATTGGGACAGGAAAGTGACGGATTAAGCGACAGTACTTGGGAAGATGGTGATATTCGTCTTTCCATTGGCGGTACCGGTCGGGTAGAAAGTCTGAATGTTTCTGTTGCAACAGGCATTATGCTGGCAGAATGGTGGCGTCAGAATAAGGCTTAATTTATATAATTAATGGTTCTCAAGTTGCCCTAAACAGTCGTGACTTGAAAAAAGGAGATAGTTTAATCTCTCTTATTAATAAGGCTCTGGCTATTTAGTCAGAGCCTTTATTTTTTCCTCCAATTTATTGAATCTGGTTTTATTGTTGTAATGAAAAATGTTTTGCCAGATTTAATAAAAATATTTGTTACTATCGTAATTTGAAATTATTTTTTGTATTTTTATAATTAGCGGGGTTTTTAAATAACACATATAAAATATATGCTATTTATGGTTTATCCCTATTATTAGCCTGCCTATTTCTCTAAATACTTTACTTTTTATGGTTGTTAATGATAATGATTTTAATTATCATTAGATAAAATAAAAAAGTAAGACCATAACTTTAGTGAGCCAGAATTAATACCCCCACTAATTGGATAGTAATATCCAGTAATTTATATAGAAATGTATCACCCTGTCAGCCACGTTTGAATATGGAAACAGGTGTATGCAGGATATGTATGAAGGGCTTTATTAAATGTGTTCGTTAAATACTGATTGGGAACATCAAACTTCCCATTTAACTCGGGAAAATTGGTTACGAGCCAATCGACATCTTGTTGCAAAAATATTACGTGAATTTTTTCATGAAAAACTCATTGAACCGGTACATCATGACGAGGGACAAAATTATTCTGTTGAAATAGACAAGTATCAATACCGTTTTCAAGCGCAAGCCTATCAACTTGAGCATTTGGATATTGATCCTGCATCAATAACCAAATTTAGTCATGACCAACCACTATTTTTAGATGCAATTGAATTGATCATTGAGTTGCAACCGCTTTTGGATATTTCTGAAAAGTTACTGCCAACTTATCTTGATGAAATATCCAGTACGCTCTATGGTCATGCTTTTAAATATCAAAAAAATCGACTGACTGCACAAAGTTTGGCTCAAGCAGATTATCAGACGGTAGAAATATCAATGAGCGAAGGGCACCCTGTATTTATCGCTAATAATGGTCGAATTGGTTTTGATGCCGATGATTATTTAGATTATGCGCCAGAAAGTGCTCGTCCAGTGACATTAATTTGGATTGCGGTACATAAGAAAAAAACGATTTTTTCTGCATTGTCCTCGCTTTCTTACTCTCAGTTAGTGGCAGAAGAGTTGGAACAATATTTGCCCGCCCAGTTTGAGCGGCAAATACAGTCATTAGGATTAAACCCGTCAGATTACTATCTGATGCCTCTACATCCTTGGCAATGGAAACACCGTATTGCCATTAGATTTGCTGCGGATATAGCTAAACAGGAAATTATTTATCTCGGCGAAGGTCATGACCGCTATTTGGCTCAACAATCTATCCGTACCTTTTTCAATATCAGCCAGCCCAAGAAAAACTATGTCAAAACTGCATTGTCAGTCCTTAATATGGGGTTTATGCGTGGACTCGATCCACACAGTATGGTGACAACTCCACGAATCAATGAATGGCTCAGTAACTTAGTTGAAGCTGATGCGTTCTTTCAGAAAAAAGGATTCACCATATTGAGAGAGCGGGCTGCGATAGGTTATTTCAATCACTATTTTGAATCTGCCATCAAGAAAGATAATCCACATAAAAAAATGTTGTCAGCATTATGGCGTGAAAGCCCAATGACAATCCTGAAAGATAATCAGCGTCTGATGACCATGGCTTCATTGCTACATATTGATCGGGAAGGAAATTCGGTTGTTGCTGCGTTGATTCAAGACTCAGGTTTATCTGTCGAAGATTGGGTAACACGCTATCTGGATGCTTATCTTTCCCCACTGTTACGTTCTTTCTTCACCTATGATCTGGTCTTTATGCCACATGGTGAAAATTTGATGCTGGTACTGGAAAACAATGTACCAGTAAAAATGCTGATGAAAGATATTGGTGAAGAAATTGCCATTTTGAATGGCGATCTCCAACTTCCAGAAGAAATTAATTTCCTCCATGTCTCCATCAAGGATGAGATGAAAATCAATTATATCTTCCTCGATATCTTTGACTGCTTCTTCCGCTATTTGATCCCGTTGCTGCAAAAACATCTTGCATTGCCAGAGTCGAGTTTCTGGGAATTGGTTGCCCACTGTGTTCACAGTTATCAATTACAACATCTGCATCAGATAGAAAAATTCCGCAAATTTGATCTATTTAAGTGTGATTTTGTGCGTACTTGTCTGAATCGTCTGCAAATGGCGAATAACCAGCAGATGATTGATCTTGATGATCGAGAAAAGAACCTGAAATTTGCCGGAACATTGGTAAATCCGCTTCACGCTTTGCGCGAGAAATATTCTGTCGTTGTTAAGACAGATGAGTGTTGAAAAATTGAAGTAAGCATAACAACAAATCATTTTGATAACGGGATGAATAGAGTGATAAATCCAATTTTGCAAACGAGTTATTTAACCAAAAGAACGGTTCTTTCTCTGATGATTCCGCTGATTCTGGCGGGAAACAGTGTGGCAGTGGCAGCAGAAGCGCAAGGAAAGGAAGATAAGATTGTCGTAACGACAGCATCGGTGGAGCAGGAAGGTATCACGGAAGATACTGGTATGTATAACACTACCTCAATGGTGACATCGACAGGGTTGAATTTGTCTGCTCGTGAAACACCACAAAGCGTCAGTGTCATGACCAAGCAGCGTATGATAGATGAAAACCTGAATAGCGTTAAAAGTGCCATTGATAGTATCACTGGTATGACAGTCCATCAGGCTGACAGTGATCGTTTCACCTTTTCTTCAAGAGGAATGACCGTCAGGAATATGTTGCGTGATGGTGTACCAACTTTTTACGATATCCGCTTTAACTATGGTGATAACCTGTTGGATACCGCCATCATTGATCGCCTTGAAGTGGTGCGTGGCGCGGCAGGTCTGATGGTGGGGCCAGGCACACCTTCAGCGGCGGTTAACGTGATCCGTAAACGCCCAACCAACTATTTTCGTGGTGAAGTCACACTGGGTGGTGGATCTTGGGATAAATGGCGTACTGGCCTTGATCTGTCAGGCCCGTTAAATGAAAACGGTACAGTCAGAGGGCGTTTTGTCACTGCTTATGAGCGTTCCAACTCATTTATTGATCGTGACAAACATGAAAAATACCCTTTCTACGGCATTTTTGAAGCGGATCTGACAGAAAATACTTTGTTGACTATCGGTGCTGATTATCAAATCAACCATACCCGTGGCGGGATGTTTGGTGGGTTGCCGATTTATTTTAAAGATGGCAGCAAAACCGATTACAAGCGCAGTAACAGTTATGCGCCTGACTGGGCATTCTCCAAGGTACGGACGTTCTCTACTTTTACCAACTTACAACACAAGTTTGATAATGGCTGGAGCGTAAAAGGTACCTTTACCTATGACAATAATGTCCTTGATCAGAAAGTATTATGGGCGACAGGGTATCCTAAACGTGCAACTAATGAGGGAATGTATCCAGGCAATATGACGTTGATTGATGGGTCTCGTCGCCAGCGTAATTTTGATTTACAAGTAAATGGTAATTATGGGTTATTGGGTCGCACACATCACGCTAGTTTCGGCTTGAACTACCAAAAGCAGAACTTCCAGAATGACTATTACTGGGCTCCATGTATGAAGTCACGTACTTGTTCAGATTTTCCAATCGGTGACTTTACTCAGCCTTCATGGGGTTATCCGGAACCAACATGGAATAAAACGAGAGATAGTGGATCTCATGGCTATATTGAACAAACCGCGGGTTATGCTGTTACTCAACTTTCTCTGGCAGATCCTCTGACCTTGATCCTCGGTGGGCGTGTTACCAGTTGGAAAACCCGCGGTGATAATTTTGGTACACCGCAAAATGCCAGCTACAGTGATGAATTTGTGCCATATGGTGGATTGGTTTACAACATCACACCGGAATTCTCGGTTTATGGTAGTTATACCAAAATCTTTGATCCAGAAAGCCGCATTGACCGTAATAACCAGCTCCTTAAACCAGTCTCAGGTGAAAACTATGAGCTGGGTCTGAAAGGTGTCGCCTTGGATAACGGCCTTGATTACTCATTAGCACTTTTCGAAATCCGCCAAAATAATTATACGGTTGAAGATAATACTAAAGAACGACACCCTGATATTCCAAGAGGTACCAGAATTTATTATGCGGCCAATGGGGTAAAAACTCGTGGCTTTGAAGTTGAAGTCAGTGGTCAGATTACCGATGATTGGCGCATTTATGCGGGATACACTCAATTTAGCGCAACAGGCCCAAAAGGTCTGCGTATCAATACGAATAACCCGAATCGTTTATTCAAATTGTTTACGACTTACACCTTGCCTGGTGTGATGAGTGATTTGACTTTGGGTGGCGGCGTTAACTGGCAAGACAAAACGTGGCTGGCGGTTAACAGCCCGTCAGGTAAGCGAGTAGAGGGGCAAAGCAGTTTTGCCACGGTTAACCTGATGGGGCGTTATCAATTCACCCCTGATCTCTCTCTGACAGTGAACCTGAATAACTTGTTCGACAAGAAATATTACACCTCGTTTGGTAGTTATGACCAATACTACTACGGTGCACTACGTAATGTCGAAGCAACCTTGCGTTACAAGTTCTAGCTAAGTCATGGGCGGCGACAATGTATTTTTATTTGTTTGAACAACAAGTAGTAAAAGGTAACAGGCAATGGTTTTTGACACGTTGCAAAATGTTGGTCGCTGTACTGTTGATATTGCTGGCGAGTATATTGTCAGGTTGTGATAAACCGACAACTTTAAATCATCTGCCAACAGAGACGACAGGTTATCCCAAATCGATCACCACAGCATTAGGCACGGCGGTGATTAACCAACCGCCGCAACGGATTGTAGCGTTGGGAACGGGATCAGAAGATATCCTATTGGATCTGGGCATTATTCCTGTTGGTATTGAGTCCCATCGTTGGGGGGGCGATGCTGAGGGATATTTGCCGTGGTTCAGGGAGGAAATAGAACAACGTGGCGCAAAACTTCCCGTCATTGTAGAAATGTACCCTGAGTTGGATGTTGAAAAGATCATCAATCTGAAACCAGATTTAATTCTGGCGACACAATCAGGTATTACACGAGAAAATTACGAGCATCTATCCCATTTTGTCCCAGTAATCGCTTATCCGGAAAAACCGTGGCAAACGACACCACGGCAACAGATTGCTCTAGTGTCGCAAGCGTTGGATAAAACAGAGCAAGGTGAAGAAATCATCGCTGAGTTAGACAGTGTGCTGACACAGACGGGCAATACCATCTCCAATATTGCTCGTTATCACTTTGCTTATATTAAAGCGGGAATATCCAGTAACACTTTGTCGATCTACGTTAAAAATGACCCCCGAGTCGATACTCTGGTACATCTCGGCTTATCCCTGCTTCCGCTGGCGGACTCCTTGACTGCACCTTTTGGCAATTTTTCCTCCAATATTGGTTTGGAAAACGCTGACCTGCTTAATGGGGCAGATATTCTGGTCACATGGTATACCAGCGAAAAAGAGCGTCAGGAGACGGAAAACCAGCCTTTATTTCGTTCTATCCGCGCGGTTCGCCAAGGGGGATATATTCCGTTGACTGATCAGTCAATTGTGATGGCCATGTCCTATGGCTCGCCACTTAGCTTACGCTGGGGATTACCAAGATTTATGCCATTGTTGAAGCAAGAATTATTCAAGCAGGAGATTGTAAAACATGATGAACCCTAAACGGCGAATAGCCCTTATTTTGGGGTTAGTATTCATGGTCGTGCTGACTTGCCTTTGCATTGTTGCCAGTTTAAGTCTGGGCTCCAAACCACTACCTCTGTCAGAGATTTGGCATCATTACTGGTTGGGAGATAGTGGTAATTATTATGATTTGGTCATCAATGCCCGTGAACCGCGGACACTGATTGGCTTAATGGCTGGTGCAGCGCTAGCATTGGCAGGAACAGTAACACAAGGATTATTGCGCAATCCGCTGGGCGATCCTGGCTTGCTGGGCGTTAATGCGGGTGCGGCAGCGACAGTGGTCTGCTTCTCTTTCATTCCTGTTTTAGATGGAATACCACGATTCTGGACTGCATTTATTGGCGCAAGCCTGTCTACACTTTTATTTTATCTGCTCAGTGGCGGATCACGTAATACCAATCCCGTGCGGTTGGTATTGACTGGAGCCGCCATCAATACTTGTCTGTTCGCACTGGTGCAAGGTGTTATCTTACTGAATCCACAGGTGATGGACAGTTACCGTTTTTGGTCGATTGGTTCGTTGAGTGCCATATCATTAAGTGAAGCAGGTTTATTGCTCCCTTATTTGCTGGTGGCAGTGGTATTGACGCTTTCCTTGAGCGCTGCACTGAATGTGATGGTCTTTGGAGAAGAGATTGCTGGATCATTGGGTGCCAATGTTGCCAGAACCCGAATATTGTCTTTGCTGAGTGCCACGATGCTGTCGGCAGCTGCGACGGAGATGGCTGGTCCTATTGCATTTGTTGGTTTAGCTGCACCACACATAATGCGGGCATTGGTTGGCAGTGATTTTCGCTGGTTGCTGCCTTATTGCCTGTTAGCTGGCTCTTGTTTGCTTCTGATATCAGATGTTGTTGCCCGATTGTTGATAGCCCCGGAAGAAATCATGGTTGGCATTATTACGGCGAGTATTGGTGCGCCTTTACTTTATCTGGTTGCGAAAAGCCGTTCCCACAAGATGATGGCGGAGTAAATTATGACATTGATTCATTCGCCGATGAAACAACCAAAAATTAAAATATTCAAGTTGGGAAATGCAGTTTTTATTGCGCCTGAGTGGCAGGCCAGCAGAGTGGTTTTTACCATTTTATTGCTGCTTGCGGGACTTTTTTACCTATCCTTAGCAATGGGTAGGGAGGGGATTAATAATCCTTTTCTGCTGGCGGAAACTCCCTATCAAGAATTTATTCTCATGGATATCCGCTTACCGAGAGCCTTGGTAGCAATCGGTGCAGGTATGACATTGGCACTTTCCGGTTCTCTTTTTCAGCTTACGACCCGTAATGCACTTGGCAGCCCGGATATTATCGGTGTTAACGGTGGGGCAGCAGTGGGAATCGTAATGGCAATGGTTGTTTGGCCTGACGTAATCCCTGTTCCATTGGGGGCTCTATCTGGGGCTGTCCTTGCGGTATTGTTGGTCTATTTCGGTAATGGTGCCGGCATTGGAAATATGCAGGCTAATAAAATCATTATTTCGGGAATTGCGATCGCCGCACTGAGCATGGCATTTGTTGATTTTGCCTCCTCGAATATTCGCCTTGAACAAGCTCAACTACTGAAATCTTTACTGAGAGGCAGCCTGGCCAGCCAAAACTGGCAAAATGTGGGGTTGATCAGTGGCATGGTGATTTTCATTCCTGTTTTGTTTTGGCTGGGCAGGCAATTGAATTACACCCATTTTGGTGATGATATTGCCAATACACTTGGTGTACCAGTGCGTCTTATTCAGATAATCAGCATATTATCGGCAGTAACTTTTGCCACCATGTCGGTATTGGTTGTCGGGCCGGTTGCATTCATTGCTTTATCTGCCCCACAAATCGCTCGGCGATTGGTACGGAATAAGGGAACTGCACTATTTTGCACTGCTCTGGTGGGCGCCTTACTGATGCTGTCTTCTGATTTAATTACTTTAGTCCTGCCAACTTCGGCTCGTTTGCCGGTGGGTGTGATTACAGCTGTAGTTGGTGGAGTCTATTTGATGTATTTACTGTATGCCGAATTAAGGAGAACACGATAATGTCATCGGATGCTCATTCCCCAGTGGTGACTTCACGGCTGAAAACCCATGACCTTTCACTGGCATATGGTAAAAGAACCATCATTGATGGCGTTAATCTCTCCATTCATGATGGTGAATTCAGTGTCATTATTGGTCCGAACGGATGTGGAAAATCAACATTGCTGCGGGCTATCAGTCGTAGTATGCAGTCCCAACGTGGTGAGGTTCTGCTGGATGGAACCAATATTCATCGCCATAAGCCTAAGTTAGTTGCGCGTGAGCTGTCATTATTGACACAAGGTGCTGCTGTCACGGAGGCACTGACAATCTATGATCTTGTTTCTCGTGGGCGCTATCCCTATCAATCTTTCTTGCGCCAATGGTCAGCAGAAGATGAGCAAGTGGTCAATGAAGCACTGAAAGCGGTGGATCTATGGGAAATATCGCAGAAATTGGTGAGTGAACTCTCAGGTGGTCAGCGTCAGAGAGCATGGTTTGCCATGACATTGGCACAGCAGACACCGATTATTTTATTGGATGAACCGACCACTTATTTGGATATTTCTCATCAGATTGAGCTGCTTGACCTTTGTCTGCGCTTGAATCGGCAAGGTAAGACACTGGTATTGGTTTTACATGATATTAATTTGGCACTGCGCTACGCCTCGCGTTTAATTATGATGAAAGATGGGCAGGTTTATGCCGAAGGTGATCCGGAAGAAATTGTGACAGTACAGAATATTGCTGATGTATTTGGTTTGGTATGTCGGATTATTCGTGATCCTGAATCTAAAAAGCCATTGATTATTCCTAGATATACGCCAGTAATTTAGGAAAAATAACAGGAGAAAATGAAATGACAAATATAAATAATCATGGCTCCATTAAATTGGCATCTGAAATATCTGTCGAAGATATCACTAAGTTATTTGATGACGCATTCAATCATTTCAATACATCGATGAAAATAAATTCAGAAAAAATTCCATTAGAAAGTATGCGGTTTTACCAATGGTCTAGTCAGGATCAATTTCCATTATTGATAAAACGCTACCAAGATTCATATTATAGTCACAATGAGCTTAAACCAAATCAGAAAGGACTTTATTCTTTATGGTCACAATGGTATTTTGGATTAATTATTCCACCAATGATGTTAATGCTATTGGAATATCCTCAGGCGGTTGATACAGATTATAAACTTTTTCAAGTTGAGTTTCATGAAACTGGCAGGCCAAATATTGTTCATTATCAGCTAACATGGATGGATAAATCAGGGTCTTTATTAGAGCGTTATCATTCTATGCTGGATCGGCATATTATGCCTGTGTGTGAGAAAATTGAATCTTATCGAGGAATAAATGGGCGTTTATTATGGAATAACATTGGCTATGTTATGCATTGGTATTTAAATAACTTCAAAGAAAGGATAGATTCAGAACAATATGATACGCTAATACAGAGTCTTTTTTTTGAACAAATGCTGCCTGATGGTAGGGATAATCCACTTTATCGTACAGTCATTATGAAAAACAATGTCATACAGCGTCGGTGTTGCTGCCAAAGAAATAAACTACCGGGAGTAAGTAATTGTCACGATTGTCCTCTTGAATCTACTGCATAAATAGCAAAAATAAAGCTTATCTGTTTCTTATAAAAATAAAAATCATCATGGATTGATGGTATATAACTGCCTTCATTGGTTAATGGAGGTGCTTAATTTCATTAAAAATAATGCTGAGCAATTATCTAAGATAATTAATGTAAATACTCAATGGATTTCGAATTGCATCTGGAAAACCACAACTTGAAATATAAAGAGTATTAAAGTTAAGGATATATAATGCCTGACAAAGCTCAAGTTATTGCCGAACTGTTGACTGAAAATATACCTTCAATGGGAAAAGGTTATTTAGAAGATGGCCATTTTTATCTACATTTATTTAATGTGGATAATTCCAAACCAATAATCGTTATTTTCCAAGTTAGTGACATTTATTAGGAGTGACCATGAAAACCAAGATTTATGATTTTATCGCGATTGGAATTGGCCCATTTAATCTGGGGCTGGCCTGTCTGACACAACCGATACAAGGGGTTAGCGGTCTGTTTATTGATCAAAAACCCTTTTTTGATTGGCATCCGGGCATGATGTTGGAAAATTCCACCATGCAGACACCCTTTATGGCTGATTTGGTGACATTGGCATCTCCTACACATCCATTGAGTTTCCTAAATTATATCAAGCAGAAAGGCCGTATTTACTCATTCTACATTCGGGAAAATTTTTTCCTGATGCGCAAAGAATATAATCAATACTGCCAATGGGCAGCCGAACAGTTATCCAACCTGCGCTTTAATACGAAGGTTGAGAATATCAGCCATGACGCAGCATTTTCACGTTATATCTTGCACTGTACAGACACCTTAACAGGTGAGAAACATGAATTTTTCTGCAAAAAATTGGTGTTGGGAACAGGGCCTTCTTCTTACATCCCAAAATGTTGCAAACCTTTTTCTATATATACTCTAAGTAAAACAATAATATACATATTTATCAATAAATTATATGACGGCGAGTGATGGGGAATTATGGGGATTGGGATTCTCTGCCGCCAATTTGTCGCCATTTTTTAACTGTGATAACGGATTGTATTTCAACGCATCATTCAAATGATCAGGGGAAAAATGAGCATAGCGCATTGTCATTTTGATGTCTGTATGCCCTAGTATTTTCTGTAAGACAAGAATGTTTCCTCCGCTCATCATAAAGTGTGATGCGAATGTGTGGCGCATCACATGTGATGACTGGCGAGGTGGCAATTCAATACCTGCGCGCTTAACTGCATAACGGAAAGCAGCATAGCAAGGGGTGAATAACTTTCCTTTCTTCTTTGGTATCTCGTCGTACAGCTCTTTAGTGATTGGCACTGTGCGGTTACGTTTCCCTTTGGTTTTTGTGTACGTTATCTTATAAGGTGTGATTTGTGAGTCCGTTAAGTCCTCTACCTCAGACCAGCGGGCACCTGTCGATAACGCGATTTTAACAATAATCAGCAAATCTTTTGTGTTGCTTTGGGTGCAGGACTCTAACAGAGTGCTAATCTGCTGATGAGATAAAAATGCCATTTCTGATTCATTGATGCGAAACTCTCTGACATCTTTTAGAGGATTGTTCTCTTTCCATTCCCCGAGTCTGTACAGCTCATTAAACATTGCACGTAAATACGCCAACTCAGTATTGACTGTACGGGGAGCAACGGGTTTTAATCCATCTGTCCCGTTTAACCTTTTCTCGCGGTACACAGAAAATAACTTAGCGTCAAATTCAATTGCAAGGGGCTCACCCATTTCTCTGCAAGCAGAGAGCATTCTCTGTTTACAGGTTTCACCATCGCTTAGAGTTATACCGTGTGCCCGATACCAAGTATTAATCAGTTCAGATAGAAGGCGAGTATCTTTCTTTTCACCAAGCCAGGGCTTTTCTACTGTTTCATCTAATATATGGCGCGCATAAGCGAGCGCCTCACCTTTGGTCGTAAACTGTTTGCGGATTCTTCGTCCGGTTCTGCCGTTGGGGTAAAGTTCAACTAGCCATTTGCCGTTTGGTTGTTTATTTATTGCCATAGTTAATAGTTTTAAATACTATCTATTAGATACTGTCGGTGAAATCACCAGTCTCAAGAAAGCCTTTGAACTTATTTTCATTTAAGATAATGATGCCCATGCTTCTGGCTTTATCCATTTTCAGTTGGCTAGCGTTATAGCCATAGCAAAGAAGTTTAAGATTCTTGGTGACAGATTTTCTAACTTCCATTCCTGCATCACTGGCAAGGGTTTCAAGTTCAGCCTTTAACTCTTTCTTAAAACCAGTGAAATGGACATCAAAAGTTTCCGGTCTAGGTTTACTAACTGCAAATTCGCCGATTTTTGCAATGTCGTTGGTGAATTGAACGGCTTCATCTAAATCTTCAAAGTATTCAATTACCCTATCTTTTCGAAATGTTTTTAGTCTGCCCTCATCATGGGTCAGTAAATTAATTCCTTGCAAATACTCATCATTTTCTGAAACGCTAGCAATAAATTGAACACTTACTACATCTCTAGAATTGATATAAACAAAACACAGTTGTCTATCCATGATTCACCTATCGGATTAGCTTTCTAAGGTTTTCCTTAGATATGATTTTTTATTGTTGTGACAACACGGCCAATAACCGTTATATCGCTTAGGTCGCAATCAAACGCCATACCTACGCCAGAGACGCGGACGCGCTTGACTGGAATTCGAGTTAATTCGCGAATGCTGAGTTTTCCTTCAATATCAACTAACCATTCACCGTCATAAACATCGGCAAATTTGCGATCGATAATGTAATGAGTCTTGTTATCTAAAACACATATGGGGTCAGTAGGGAGTGGGATGCCAGCAGTGAACATGACTTTATCAAACATAACATAGCCGGATTGGTACAACTTTTTATCAATCAGCTTATGGCTTGGAAACTTCATGGTATCTAATTCTTCATTATTATATTTTTTACCATTGCCCGTTGCTAACCATTCGAGATTAACACCTGTTTCCGCAACACATCTAACGACTAAATCAGCTGGAAAGTTATTCCTTTTATATCTACCAGCCAAACTGCTGGAAGCCATATCAAAATGCTGGGCAAGCATCAATTTTGAGCCAAACCCATAAGCTTCAATGATGCGATCCAAGACAGGAGCGCTATCACTGAACATTTCTAAATGAAATTGTCCCATAGATCTTTATATTGATCTCGTAAAAAACTACAGTTCGCGTTGACGATTCGTAAAATACGAGATAACCTTAGTTTAAGTTGTAGTTAAAGACGATATTTAACGAATATCTACGAATAAATCTGAAACAAAATATAGAGGATTTTGCCCCATGAGACCTATCTTTACAATCACTGTCACTGAACCATTCCTCCCAATTGAAGAATTCTGTCGCCGTCATGCTATGCCTATGGGTACTGCTCGCGACATGGTCAAAGATGGGCGCTTACCTGTCCGCAAAAAAAATGGTGATAAGAAACGCGGTAAAGTGCTTATCAATATGATGGCTCTGGCAGTTGAAGCACTAAGTGCAACTAGCACCCAAATTTCATTTAACACGCAATACGAGTAAAGCATTTCGCTTTTGGAGAAAAAAAGCAATGTTTGATTATCGCGTTTCCAAACAATCGCACTTTGATAATGCGTGTCGTGCGTTCTCCAATACGCATAAAGGTAGCTTAGTACAAATCGCGGAAGCCGTCGGATTAACTCCGCAAATGCTGCGTAACAAGTTAAACCCTGAGCAGCGTCACATGCTGACTTGTGTTGAGTTAATGAAGTTAACGGATGTGACAGAAGACGCCTCCCTGTTGGACGGTCTACTGGAACAATTACAGTGTCAGCCATCCGTGCCGGTTAATGAAGTTTGTGATGCCAACATGCCAAGTTACCTGTTAGGGGCAACGGCAGAAGTGGGCAAGCTGGCAAGTGAGGCTGTTTCGGGTGAGCATTTTAACCATACCCGCGTGGTGGAGTTTAAGAGGACGGTTAATAACGCAGTCAGGTTATTAACGTTGGCGGGAGTGACTATTTCATCAAGATTGCACTCTAACCCTGCATTTAATTCGGCGGTTGATGCCGTGGCAGGGATGGGCGCATCGTTAGTCTGAGGTCAGCATGAACGCATTAAAGCAGCAGCAACACCAATACAAACTAACCAGTGAGTCGTTTCATACAAAGCAAAGTGACGGATTTATTTTCCCCATCGTTTTATGTTCCGTTGCTTATTTTATTCTGTTTCTTATTCGGTGAGGTTTAAATGAACAAGGAATACCAAGTGGAATCAACAGAACAGCGGGCTTTCCCGATGCCCTTTGAAATACGGGCTAACGGTTTAAATAAACTTGCTCAACTAAGAGCAGAGCATTTTAAATCTGCCAATGAGCAGGTGGTCGCTTTTATGGATGAAATGCGTGATAAACGCAATGAGCACTATGCTGATAATATTCGCGTACTGGCGGCGATTCTCTTTCTTGCCCGTATTCCTAAAGAACGGCACGGCTTGGAATTAAATCAATTTTCCCATGAGGAAAGAATTAATTTAACTAAGGCTATGAATTTAATTAAAGCAGCGAGCGCAATATTGCCGAAAGATTTATCACTGCCCAATTAAATAATAAAAAATACCGATTTTATTTTAATGGCGTCAACACGTCAGGGATTCGTTTTATCCAAAAATAGGAAATAAATAAATGGGAAATACAAGTATTGAACAATTAATAAAGCAGATTCGGGAGGATGAACGCAAGCATTATGCTGAAAAGTTTTCCTATCGCTTGGAAAGTTTATCCATGCATGTTTTAAAAAACAAAATGGATCACTCGGCCAGTGCCGCTCTTTTGCAAAGTGAGTCTGAGAACATCGACCGTCAGGCGCAGGAGTGGAACTATGTTTGATGTTATCGACCGTGCTTGCCAGCACGCAGAAGAAGTACTGGAACACAGGATCGCAGAGCATGTAAACCGCCCTGTCAGTATTTCAGCGTTTGAATGTGAAGACTGCGGTGAAGCAATTCCAGAAATACGCCGTGTTCAAATTCTTGGTTGTTCTCGCTGTGTTGATTGCCAGACTAATTTTGAATTAATTAAGAAACATTATCGGAGTGTGTGAGATGGCTGGAATTCACTTTGTTGAACTTGATGGTATCGATTTTTCTACCATTAAAAATAATAAAAACCATTTTATTGGTGTTTTAGATAGCTGTAGTGAAGAGATTGATGTTGAAACTCTCGATAGATTAAATCAGTTCTTTATTGTCAGGTGTGTGGGTATTGAAAATATTTTTGATAACCAAGCCTTGCCGACGAATGCCCGTAATGGGGATCTTATTTTGCTTTCTCAGGTTGGCGAAGAGGGGCTGGTTGATGAGGGTTCACAACGCATCACTATCAAAATTAATGAAGTTCATCATTTTCAGAACGGGTTAGATAGCCTCTGCGAAATTAATATTTCATTTTATGAATATACGTTGTTACACCCTTCTTATTTTTTCTATGAGGGTGCTGACAATGGCAAATAAAACCATCCTCAAATGGGCAGGTTCGAAAGTCCGTATTATGGATCAGTTACTGCATCATCTACCTGCGGGTAAGCGATTGGTTGAACCGTTCGCAGGTTCCTGTGCTGTGATGATGAATACGGATTATGACGAGTATTTAGTGGCAGATGCGAACGCGGATTTGATTGATCTGTATCAGGCTATCAAAGATGACTGCCGCAAATTTACAAAATTGGCGGCTTACTGGTTTTCTTATTGTAAAGAAAACCGCGATTTTTATGAATTACGAGACATGTTTAATACAGAACGTGACATTTTTAAAAACAGTGTAATGTGGTCTGGATTGTTTTTATTCCTCAATCGCCACTGTTTTAATGGCCTATGCCGTTATAACACCAATGGCGAATTTAACGTGTCGTGTGGTCATTATAAAAAGCCGTATTTTCCTATGATTGAAATCAGGGCATTTGCGGGCAAATCCCAGCGGGCGTCGATTCTCCACGCTGACTGGAAGGATACATTGATACAGGTTGAACACGGTGATGTGGTTTATTGCGATCCACCGTATCTCACCAATGATAAGGCATTCACCCAATATCATCAGGTTAATTTCACGCCTGCCGACCATGAATTACTGGCTGTGGCTTTACACACACTACACCATGATATCGGGATGCCTGTTACTGTTTCGAACTCAATTGAAGCTAAAGAGTTATATGCCGATCTCGGTTTCACCATTCATGAAATCGACGCCCCGCGCACCATTGCTGCCAATGGCAACCGTCAGCCTGCGAAAGAAATTATTGCAGTTTTAGAGAAAGCTGCATGAGTGGAGTGCGGGCAGAAAACAGCGGTGCAAAATCCAAGCCGCGCCGCCAATACAGCAAGTTTCAGCCAGAGATGCCACATAGCGCAGCTCTGGCTGCGTGCGTTTCTCGGCCGTGGGATAAACCTATCCAGCCGATAGTAAGGCCGTTCCCGACTTATGCCGAGCAATACCAGAAGGAAGAAGAGTGCCGCGCCATTGTAAAAGAGATTAAGGCGCGTGCCCATGTCCAGCAATTACTCAGCAAGCAACCTGCCATTGTCCGCCTTGATGTTCAGTACAAAGCGAATGTTTTAGAAAAGGAGCAAGGGACTCGCCGCGCCGAGGCTTTTTTGTCTAAGACATTCGTTGACCGTATCTTACCCCGCGTCAATTTGGTGACTGAACGTTACCAGATTCAAGAAATGGATGCGGATAACTCGCTTTATATGGCCCGGTTTAACCGTATTCCTGATATGACCAGGGAAGATGTCGAGTTACTGGCGAATGACATTGCTCAATTTATTCTTCAGGAGTTGCAGGCAGTCGCGGATGAGAGACAGGAAGAAAGCGATCTGAAGAGAGCGCATGTCTTATATGTGCGGGCTGCGGCCATCACTAAAGCCTATCGTCAGGCTGTGCCCTATTGGGATAAGCTGACGGGTCGCTTTTTTGCTGAAACCGAGGCTATCGCAGCGATTTCCCGTATGACTTCGGATAAATGGTGGTTAGGTCGGTTGCGCCGTCTGGCGGCCGAGTGGCGCGAGCATTTGCAGATATCCATTAATCGCGTCAGCAAGCCAGCCAGTATCTACGCCAGCAAAATGACCATTGCCGAATGGAAAGAGCAAAAGCACCGTACCAAAGAATTTATCAAATCAATGGAACTGGAAGATGAAGAGGGTAACCGCATCAGCCTGATTGATAAATATTATGGTAGCGTGGCGAACCCGGCGATCCGCCGTACCGAAATGATGGTACGCATTCGCGGCTTTGAAAATATCTGCAATGAATTGGGTTACGTCGCTGAATTCTATACGTTAACCGCGCCTTCTAAATATCACGCCACAACCCGGCACGGACACCGCAACCGCAAGTGGAACGGCAGCAGCCCGGCAGATACGCAGGCATATTTAAGCGGCCTCTGGGCAAAAATCAGAGCCAAACTCCATCGTAACAATTTACGTCTCTTTGGTATCCGCGTTGCTGAACCTCATCATGATGGTACTCCACACTGGCATATGCTGTTTTTTATGCAGCCAGAGCAGGCGGATCAGGTGCGCGATATTATCCGTGAGTATGCCTTGCAGGAAGACCGCCACGAACTGCGGACAGCAAAAGCCCTGAAAGCCCGCTTTCATGCCGAGAAGATTGATCCAGAGAAAGGGTCAGCAACGGGTTATGTAGCGAAATACATTTCTAAAAACATTGATGGCTACGCGATGGACGGTGAGCTGGATGATGAAAGCCAGCGCCCCATGAAAGAAGCCGCCGTGGCCGCGAGTGCGTGGGCGGGACGTTGGCGTATCCGTCAGTTTCAATTTGTGGGCGGTGCTCCGGTGACAGTCTACCGTGAATTACGCCGCATGGCTGATCACGAGACAGCTATGGGTTTAAGCGTTGAGTTCGCCGCTGTCCATGATGCCGCTGATAACGGAGACTGGGCAAATTATATCAATACGCAGGGTGGCCCCTTTGTTCGCCGCGAGGATTTGGTCGCACGTCTGTGGTATGAAACCAGTCAGGAAACCAACGCCCACGGGGAAGACGTGATCCGTATCAAAGGGGTTTTCTCACCTTTTGTTGGCATGGATACCCCCATCTTAACGCGTCTGAAGACTTGGCAGATTGTGCCGAAGTTGGCCGAAGCGCCAGCGGAGGCGGGTTTTAGCGGTGCGTCCGCGCCGCCTAGGAGTTCTGTCAATAACTGTACGGAGGCACGAAGTCCGATTAATAAAGCCATACAAGAAAGTGATTTGTATCTGGATGAGGTTTATCACGGCTGGCTTCAGATGAATGAGCCAGAACGGGTAAAACGGGTGCATGAATCGGCTAAATCGCAGAACTTAGAGATCAGTGATGGCTTAGCGCAGGCATTAATCAGAGGAAGCTGCATGACTATTGAGGAGCGGTACTATCGCTTATCCATGTTTGGGCAAATAGTCAGAGTTAAGCCGCCGCATACGGAAAGAACGAAGATATTCATGAATAAGTTAAGTGAAAGGCTACCTATAAAATTGAATATTAATGAAATTATATGTGACCCTAAAGGCCATTATTTGAGTATTTTGCAGGGAAAATCTGGAAATATTGAGTAAGTCACATAATTTACTATTTATTAATGAAATTACTGTAATTGCTAATTATATTATCTTATGCTGTTTATAAATACAGTATAATGAAAGGTAAGGAGTGGGATATGGTGTCTGATTCTTTAGATACATTTGTTCTTTTAGAACGTATTGAATTGATTGCTAAGATTGGTGGTTCGGATGGTTTCAATGATAAAGAGAGGCAGGTGGCGTTATATTGGGTTGGGGAAATGGCGGAGCAGGTTAAAAGTGAACTGGTGATAGAAAAGCCACTCAATAGTGGCTCAACACGTGAATTATGCGGCACTGGTCTGCAACAAATCTAACGCCATTTGGCGCTGTTGCGGATTGAGGTTATTGATCACAGTCTGCAACAGAATATCACCCGTTTTGGCACTGGGGCTGATGGTGTGTGAAAACGTCAGGTTCATCACAAACGTGTGGCCACATTCCACATCAGAGCATGAACAATAGACATCAGCAATCTGGCGGTGCATCCGGTTGGTTTTGCGAATGACTGCTTTCGCATCGCACTCAGGACAAATTATTTTTAATACGCGCATGTTCCTCATTCCCAATGTGTCGATTTTCCTCGATTTTACCATTTTCTTGCTCATTCTGCACCCGAACTGACGTTATCTTGTTTGAAACGGAGGTATAATATTTCTGGCACATCGGGGTGATTTATCGCATTCATGAACATATTTTGCACGGGAATGACTTCATCCTTGCGATAGGCATCTCGGGCTTTTTCCGGATCACCCAATCCGCCGACGTTGGTCGGGATAATGCCCGCCAGTCCTGCCGGGAATCGGTGGGCGGTCAGGACATCCTGCGAACTGATGCTTTTCACATTGGCAAATTCATCATTGGCGGAGATATCCCCGATGGGAATAAACTTGATGCCGTCCGGGTCGCCATTGGGAATGCTCACGAACATTGTTTCAAAGTTGCCGATACCCTTACTTTGTTGTAGCTTGCGTTCGATTTCCTCTTCGGTTTCATCGGAGATATTCGGGTCATTGGTGTAAATGATGCCGCCCGTGTGAGCGCCATTGTGGTAATAGCGACGGCGAAATATCGTGGCTTCCGAGTTCAGCAAGGCCGCATGGATACCGCCGATATAATCCGGCAGGCCATAAACTTGTTGCTGGGGATCATACTGTTTGATGAAAATGACTTCTTCCGGGGTGTAGACCAATGGCTCACCCTCCTGCAAGACCACGAAGTCGCCATCTTTACGGCGGCGCAGGTACAGCGAGGGCAGCACCTCCAGTCTCACCACATCGCCCCAGAAGTTATGCACTTTCAGGATGGCCACATCGCCGAAAATCAAAAAATTCATCATGGCCGCCTTGAATTGCTCGTGGCTCAGTCCGCCACCGAGGTAATCCGAGGCAATCATATTGTGGCGGGCATAGAGAACACCGCCATGCTGCCCGTTCATGTTGGTCAGTTGTGCCAGTGCCAGACGGTCAATCGGCAATGTGTAATGGTCATAATCATTGTCATACCAGATTTTCTGGTAATCGGTCATGGTGGTGAGTATCGGCTCAGGTTTGCCCAGCGTGATAAGACTCATTTTCCGTTGACGTGGGTTGGTGTGCTGCGCTTTAGCGGTTTTCCTTAACGTTTTCTTGCTCATCAGGCGGCCTTTTGAAATGTGTATTTAGAGGTGCGTTTCTTCTCGTAATTTAACGGTTCATTCATCAGGGCATGGGAGATGGCCCAGAACACGTCAGCGTGTCCGGTTTCCAGCGAACGGTCGGCCACAAAGGTCATTGCCCCGCCTTTGGCCGTGGTGGTATGCCGGATAGCCAAAAATGAGGCCAGGATTTCTTTTTGTTCCTGATCCCATTCCAGCCGTTCTTCACTGACCACATCAATCATCTTCATGACCAGTTGGTTTTTGCTCTGCTGGCTGTAGTGAATGGCCTGTGTTTGCCGTGGGGCGAAGTCCTGCACCATCTCATAGACACCGTGACCAATGCCCGTGGTATCAATGCCGATATGGGTAAAGCGATAGCGTTTGGTCAGGTCTTCAATCAGTTTGGCCTGATGTTTCCAGTTCATGCCCTGCCAGTGGAACGTCGCCAGTACCCGGAAGGCTTCGCCTGCCATCAGGGGCGGGGCGACAATCACAAACGTGGAGGTATCGCCGCTTCGGGCAGGGTCAAAGCCGCCCCAGACTTCACGCTCACCAAAGGGGCGCGGGGCATTGGGGTTATGGTCTTGCCACAGGTTGACATCAACCCCGCATTTTTCCAGTTGATGATATTTAAAGACCGAGGCACCACTATCAACAAACACGCACATGTACAACATGTTAAAGGTGTCTTGATTATAGCGGTTGCGCAGCTTGTCAATGGAAGCCAGATTAAAGCCGCCTTTGATGGCATCGGCCAGTGTGATGACATAGCGCCATTGCCCATCAGGACAATCGCGCCCGCCATCACGCATTTCATCCAACGTGGGGAATTCAATCTTCTTGCGCTTGGCATCATTACCGCGCCATTCGTCGCCCGTCCAGAACGGGTAAGCGGGATGGGTTTTGGCGCTCGGCGTTGAGAAATAGGTGGTACGCCAATGGTCATGGGTCGCCATTGCGGAGGCAACTTCATTCAGGCGCTTAAAGTCGGGCACCCAAAAATATTCGTCACAATACAAATGCCCGGAATAGGACTGGGCGGTATTCTTATTGGTGGACAAGAAGCGCAGTTCTGCGCCGTTGCTGAGGCGGATCGGATTCCCTGTCAGCGTGACACCGAAGAATTGTTCAGCGATGTTGACAATGTAAGAGCGGAACACTTCCGCCTGTGGTTTTGACGCGGACAAAAATATCTGGGGCTTGCCCGTTAACACCGCATCTTCAAAGGCTTCAAACGCAAAATACCACGTTGCCCCAATCTGGCGGCTCTTGAGAATGTTTCTGATTGATTTAGCGATATTACTGCGCAAATGTTTCTGATAGCCGAAGAGCATTTCATCAGCAAACTGCTGGAAATCTTCTTCCGTCAGCGCTGAAATATCATTTTTACGCTGGCGTTTCTTCTTCTGCTCACCGTCACCCGATGGCGCATCATCGTCATTGCTGCCTGATTGCGCACGTGCCTTAATATCGGCCAGCTTTTCTTGGTGCTTATTTTCCTGTGCCATCAATTTGACATGATGGACAATCAGGCGGTCGAGTTCGTCCAGCTCCAGCGCGGTTTTGTTATTACGTTCGCTGAGTAACGCCGCGCGGCGGTTAATTGCTTCAATCACACTTTCATGGCTGAGCATATCCGCCCAGTGCCATTTTTCCGCCCAGTAATACACGATCCGCCGATTGGGCAGATTCAGTTCATGGGCAATTTCAGCTGGGGTATAGCGGCGCAAATACAGCGACTTCGCTACTTTTATGAGTTCATCCGAATATTTAGCCATCGTCTTAAGCATCCTTTCTTGAGTCGCTTCATTATGCAGGGCTAATTTCCGCCTTTCGTCCGCGCAACTTCGGTTTAATTCGGTTATGCGCCATATCCGAATTCATTGGCATTGCGCCCCTCGCCGCCACCGGGAGAATTCGCAATACTGTGTGGGAAGCAAACGAAAGGGATGCGATATGTCTCAGTTAATGACGAACTGGATATGCATTGCCATGGAGGGCGACACGGTTGATGGCCGGATAATGGAACCGCAATGGATCTTGGAGGCGGCCGAACTTTACGACCCTCAGCTTTATACCGCCCGGATCTGGCCGGAGCATGAGCGCTGGTTCGGGGCGATGGGGGAAGTGTTGGCGGTCAAGGCCGAGCGGGGTGAGGATGGGGTTTTACGCTTATATGCGCAATTGCGACCCAATCACCGTTTATTAGAAGCCAACCGGGACGGGCAACTGCTGTTTACCTCAGTGGAATTTACGCCAAATGGCAATTTTCGCGGCACGGGCAAAACATATCTGGAAGGGCTGGCAGTAACTGATTCGCCAGCCAGTGTGGGCACAACCCGCTTACAGTTTAGTAAAAAGGGCAAACCGGGTCGATTCGGGGCATTTAAGCCACTGGTTATCGATGAAGTGACGGAATTTAAGGAAAGTAAGGGGAAAAGGATGGCTAAGGGCACTAAAAAGACATGGCGCAGTATCTTTAATATTGAAGAACAAGACGATACTTCAAGCGAAACATCAGGCGATGATGCGTTGCAGGCACTGGCGCAGGCCTTGGCGGATTTAGAAACCCGTGTAGCAACACTGGAAACCGCGCAGGCATCAACAGAGCAGGAAGTGGAAGCGGTTCAGGAAGATGTCGAAACCGTTAAAGAAGTGGTTGATACCGAAGATTTTGCGCGTTTACGTGACAGCTTGCCGGATATCCTGAAAAAGTTTAACAAGCTGGATGGCATTGCAACTCCTTTGCCGTCTAAAAACCCGAAAGGCAACAAAAACAAGAAGTTTGAATTTCTGTGATCCCTGACGGGAAAAAGCAAAGGGAAGAGCGATGCAATTAAATAAACGGGCACGAGCCTTTTTACAGCAATATTCAGCGGGCTTGGCTGAATCCTATGGCGTTGAGGACACATCACGTTACTTTGCGCTGAGCGACCCGAAAGAAACCTCGCTGCGCAGTGCGCTGCTGGAGTCGGTCGAGTTTCTCAGCATGATCACCTGTGCGGATGTGGATCACCTGTCAGGCCAAGTGGTGTCGGTGGGCAATCCCGGACTCTTTACGGGACGTAAGAAAGATGGCCGTTTTATCCGTGCCACGGGTGTGGATGGCAATGAATATAAATTGCAGGAAACCGATTCCGGCGCCGCGCTGAAATGGGACTTGTTGTCCATCTGGGCGAACTCCGGCAGTGAAGAGGAATTTTTCCAGCGTATGCAGGCGTTTACCAATGAATCGTTTGCGCTCGATATGCTTCGCGTCGGCTTTAACGGTCAGCGTGTGGCGGAGACAACCAATCCCGACGAGAACCCGAACGGGGAAGATGTCAATAAAGGCTGGCACCAGATTGCCAAGGAATGGAACGGCGGCAAGCAGGTGATCACTACGTCAGTGAAACTGGATGAACACGGCGATTTTAACTCGCTGGATGCGATGGCGTCCGATCTGGTTAATACCTGTATTCCGCAACAGTTCCGCCATGACCCCCGTTTGGTGGTACTGGTCGGCGCGGATTTAGTGGCCGCGGAACAGTACCGGCTTTATCAGGCTGCGGATAAACCGACAGAAAAAATTGCTGCGCAGATGCTGGGCAGCTCGATTGCTGGCCGTCCGGCGATGGTGCCGCCGTTTATGCCTGGCAAGCGCATGGTGGTCACCATGTTGCCAAACCTGCAAATCCTGACCCAGCGCAATACCCGTCAGCGCAAGGCGGAATTTGTCGACGACCGCAAACAGTTCGAAAACAAGTACCTGCGCAATGAGGGCTACGCGATTGAAACGCCGGAATTGTACGCGGCCTATGATGAGAACGCCGTGACGATTGGCAAAGTGGCCGAACCGGCTGAAAAAACGGGTACAGACTAATGCTGTCACCTGCCCAACGACACCGGGCAGCGGTTGAACTGCGCCAGAAACTGGCACGTCAACAAGCCGTCGCTATTGCCGATGGTGCCAGTATGCATCTGCAAGCCCGCGCCATTGAGCAGGATGTAAAGCGATTGCGCCAGTTAACCCTGACGGCGGAAAAGGTGGAGATGAAACGGCGGGAACTGCTGCCCAATTATCTCCCCACGGCACAACGCTATCTGGATGAAGGCGAGGTGTACTGCAACCCTATTTTTGCTTACTGCGTGATTTGGTTGTTTGATATCGGGGAGTTTGCCCAGGGACTGGACTGGGCAGATATTGCCATCGGGCAAGGACAGCTCACCCCCGACCATTTTCGCAGCGGCTTTCCGGCGTTTGTGGCCGACACCGTTTTACTCTGGGCACAGGCGGAAGCCGAAGCGGGTAACCCGGTGGAACCCTATTTTTCAAGGACATTTCAGAATGTCACTGAAAAATGGCAAATACACGAGAAAATCAAGGCCAAATATTACAAATTTGCCGCCTTAAGCCTGATGAAAGGGGATAACGCCGAAATTAAGGCCAGTCAGGTTGACAGTCTGGCGGTGCTGGAACAAGCCGATAATTGGCTCGCCAAAGCCCATCAGTGCAACCCGACATCCGGCGTGAAGACGTATCGGCAACGGATTGCCGCCCGCAGACGGGCACTGACAACCGAAACGTAATGTAACGACTACCGCAAGCCGGAGCGGGCGCGGTGGAGGCATCGCAACCTGTTGCAGATGGCCGTGGAAACCGGACAGCCCGCTTTTTTTCTCAGGAGAAGCACGATGTTTAATGGCAACACCGTGGATTACCGGGACGCCCCGCTCACCAATGATGGCTTCTGGCCGGATTTGAATCTGCGGGAATTTCAGGTTAACCGCAAGCTGCCGGCTGACTTGGATAACGACATGCTGGCGAATGCGTTGCTGGCAACGGTGGCGGAAATCAACCTTGATCTGCAACGCCTGAAATTGCGCTTGCAGGCCACAGGCTACCCAACGGCGGCGGCGGTGCCGGGTATTTCCATCAATGGCAGTACCGCGCTGGTCAGTCAGTATAAAAAAGCGGTCTATGCACGGGCAAAGGCCGATTTACTGGGGGAATACGCAACACTGGTCAGCCGTGCCCCCAATCCGGGACAGGAAAGCCCCGACGCGCGCAACAGATTGCTGGCTGAAGCCGCGGTCGTGCTGCGCAACATGAAAGGCTTAAAACGCGCCACGGTACGCATGATATGAGCAAGTTACAGCAATTAACCGCTTTTTTGCGGGAAAACCTGCCGGAACGCATTTGCGAAACGGAATTTACCAGTGAAATGGATGAAATCCGCTTTATTCCGGCGCAACGGGATTTAGGGCTGGGGCAATACCAGATGTTTGTACAGCAATATGAGGCTGTGATTGCATGGGGACGTTTTCCCTATCGGGAGTGTGATCCGCGCAATATCCCCCTGCTGATTGATTCATGGTTAACCGCACAGGGAAATGGCGTCGGTGATGCCAATGTCGAGCAGGAGCAACCGACATTAACCGTGGAAGTGGACGGTGCTACGGCAATCGTGGTGGTGTCGCTGTCACTGGCTGAACCCGTGGTGATACGCGAAGACCCCAACGGCATGATCCCGTTTGATGGCAAGCGCTGGTCACTGGCTGAGACTGAAATCTGGTTTGCTGAACAAGGCGCGGTTCACAGTATGGATGAGACAGGTGCTCAAATTGGGCAAATCCGGTCATGATCCACGGTCAGTTGAATAGCAACCAGCTTAAGGCACTGCAAGACACCCTGAGCAATCTTGAATTACCGCAGAAAAAGCGACAGCGCCTGTTATGGCGCATTGCAAAGTACGGGGTGATTCAGGCGGCAAAGCGCAATGTGCGCAATCAGCAATCACCTGATGGCCGTAGCTGGCCTGTCAGAAAAGGCGCTTGGCGCAAGAAGATGCTCAGGAATATGCCCAAGCTCTTGCACATTCGGGAAATGCCGGAAACTGACGCCGTGCGCATTTACCTGCAAGGCGGAAACTACCGGAACGGCAAGCAGAATGTGCCTGCGGGGGTTGTGGGGTATGCCCAGCAACACGGGATGCGGGTTCAGGTGAATCGGCGGCAGGTGCAAAAGACGGTTGACCGTGAGCGGATGGCGACCATCAAGCAGGCGAAAAAATTGCGCGACTTGGGCTATCAGGTCAAAAAGGGAAAACGCTGGCGTAAGCCCCCGATAAAAGAAATTACCGCCACGATGAAATTTATTCAGGCCGGGGCAATGATTAAAAAGCTGAGCGGCAAGGCGGTAAAAAATTCATGGTCATTTGAAGTCCCCGCGCGGGAATTCTTAGGCCTGAATGATGAGGAATTCAGTAAGGCGCTGGCTCGCCAGTTGCAGGGCATTGGATACGGCGCTTAGCGCCTTAATAAGGGACTAGATTATGTGGCCACATGTACAGGTTAACCAGGTTAACCAACTGCAAGGCGAAACCAAGGAAATTGAACGGGTATTGCTCTTCGTTGGTACAGGAAAAACCAATATTGGCAAGACCATTGCCGTCAATACCCAGACCGACTTTGATGCCGTGCTGGGCACGGCACAAACCGCCCTCAAGCGTCATGTACTGGCGGCAATGGCCAACGCCGGGCAAAACTGGTCGGGTTATGTGCATATCCTGCCCGAAGCGGCGGACGGGCTGGCTTTTGTTGAGGCGGTGACGGCGGCGCAGACCGTCGCCAGTGTGGAGGGCTATGTGCTGACCCTCGGTGCCAGCAAAGACATTATCAAGGCAGCACAGACCCTGCGCGCCAATACGATTGCTAAATTTGGCCGTTGGCAGTGGGCAATTCTGGCCGTGGATGCGCCGCAGTCCAAGGAGGCATGGGCGGATTACGTCACCCGCCTGGCCGAACTGCAAAAGGGCGAGGCCGTGGCATCAGTGCAACTGGTGCCGTGCCTGTGGGGCAATGAGGCGGGCGTACTGGCCGGGCGGTTGTGTCACCGTGCTGTCACCGTGGCCGACAGCCCCGCACGGGTGCAGACAGGCGCCCTGATGGATTTGGGCAGGGCTGATTTTCCGCTGGATGGCACAGGCAAAGCCATTGATCTGGCGACCCTGCAAGCGCTGGAAAAACTGCGTTTCAGTGTGCCGATGTGGTATCCCGACTATGACGGCATGTACTGGTCGGATGGCCGCACGCTGGATGTGGAAGGTGGCGACTACCAGAGCATCGAAAATTTGCGCATTGTCGATAAGGTCGCGCGGCGGGTGCGTTTGCAGGCGATTGCCAAAATTGCCGATCGCAGCCTGAACAGCACGCCGGGCAGCATCGCCACGCATCAGGCTTACTTTGCCCGTACCCTGCGTGAGATGTCGCGCAGTACCGAGATTAACGGGGTGACGTTTCCGGGTGAAGTGAAATCCCCGAAAGACGGCGACATTGCCATCACATGGCGCAATAAAAACACGGTGGAAATTTATATCACTATCCGCACTTACGAGTGTCCGAAAGGCATTACGGTCAGCTTGTTGCTGGATAGCAGTCTGGAGAAAACCGCATGAGCAAACGCATTTCAGGCCAGTCGATAGATTTTAATATGGACGGGGATCTGGTTCATGCTGAGAAAGTCAGCCTGTCCATTACCGACAACACCGCCGCCGCCCAGACGCAGGGCGTCCCGGACGGCTATATTGCCGGGGATGTGGCGGCCGAAGGGGAAATTGAACTCAGCACCAAATATCTGGAGATTGTGACCGCTAAAGCGCGCGCAACGGGTTCATGGCGGGGCATTCAGCCCGTCGATTTGATGTGGTACGCCAAGGCAGGCAACGAGGAGATAAAAGTGGAAGCCTACGGCTGCAAGCTTATCTTAAGCGATATTCTGGACGTCGACCCCAAAGGCGGCAGTGTGATGACCCACAAAGTGAAGTATGTGGTGACGTCCCCCGACTTTGTCCGCATCAACGGCATTCCCTATCTGGAAGCGGAACTGACGCAAAGCCTGATAGGGTAAGGGGGGCGCTCATGGAAGAGCATGAGAAGACATTTGTCACACTGGTTTTGCTGGGGGCACTGATTGCCTTGGGCAAGATGCTGACAGGCCATGAACCGATCACCTTACGGCTGTTCATCGGCCGGATTATCCTGGGTTCGGCGGTGTCGGTCATGGCAGGGGCGTTGCTGATTTGGTGGCCGGGTATCAGCCCGATAGCGGTCACGGGGATCGGCAGCGCACTGGGGATTGCCGGATATCAGTTAGTTGAAGTCTGGTTACGCAAGCGCGGCAGCGCTTGGCTGACAGGGAGGTTAAAGAAATGACATTGAGTGAAAAACAGCAGTTATTTGCCGTGCTGATGGCACAGTTGATCTTATGGGCAGACGAGCGCGGGTATCGTGTGACCTTCGGGGAAGCCTACCGCCCCCCGGAACAGGCGAAACTGAATGCCCGGAAAGGGACAGGCATTGCCAACAGCCTGCATACGCAACGTTTGGCGGTTGACCTCAATTTGTTTATTCGGGGCGAATATCAGACCCTCAGTGACGCTTACTTACCGTTGGGGGAGCAGTGGGAATCCCTCGGCGGTACATGGGGCGGGCGTTTTTCCCGTCCCGATGGCAATCATTTTTCGCTGGCACATAACGGGGTGAAATGATGCTGAAGGCACGGACGCTGTACTTTTTTGTTGTGACACTGGCGTTCGGGGCGGGCTGGCAGGTCAATGACTATTACCGTGACAGTCTGGAATTGAAAATCACCCAGGCCGCGGCGGAAACGGCCAAGAAGATCCGGCAGGACTTACAGGCCATTTCCAGCGCGTCCGCCCGCCAACTGGAAGAAAAACTGGAGGGGATCGCCCATGCCGCCCCGCGAGAAATTCGTACTGAAGTGGTTAAGCCTGTTTTTACTGCTGTGTGCGTTAACCCTGAGTTTGTCCGGCTGTACAACGAAACCGCCGACAACATTGAGCGAACCTTATCAGGAAAACCTGCTGACAACATGTCAGGCCAAATTACCGAAACTGACAGGCACGACCGGAAATAATTTAGTGGATGTTGTCATGGCCTATTCCACGTTATACGGAACGTGTGCCGCACGACATAATCAATTAGTGGATGAAATTAATAAAAGAAAGGAAATCACAAAATGAAAGAAAATAAAATCATTACCTTAATTATCGGCGAAAAAGAAATAAACTTTGAACCCAATATTATTGCTTATAACAGCATGATTAATGATATGACGATGGATAATAAGATTGTCCCCATTGTCGCTTATTTACGTCGCATTGTGCAGCCTGCTTCAAAAGCCGCGTTGGATGAACTCCTGCAAATCCCCGGCGCGGCCATGCAGATTGTTGAGCGCGTAAATTCAGAATATGCGCCTAAACTGGAAATAGAAATAAAAAACTAAATGCGCGGGTTAAGGCGATTGAGAATAGCTTCTTCGAACAGGCCTTAATATTACGCCGCCATTATTTACCGAATGAGCCGGATAATTCAGACAGTTTAGCCCGTGCCATTTGGCTGGATAACCGTTATTGGGAATATACGCGTGTGTCAACCGCCAATGGCATTGCGCTGGCATTCAAGGGTGAATCATGAGTAACGAATTAGATTTTACCTTAAGTCTGATTGATAAAATCACCCAACCCCTTGCCAGTGTCAAAGCGTCGGTTGCGGGGTTTGCCGAGGCCTCACAGGGTGCTTTCGGCAAGCTGGCCATCGGCGGGGCGGGGTTGGCCGCTTCGTTCTGGTCAATCAAGGGCTTTCTTGATCCGGCCATTGAAATGGAAGATGCGCTGCAAACCGCCTCCTTGCAGGGGATTGACAGCAATGTGATGGACAAGGTGGCGAAAGAGGCCATGACCTTTAGTTCCCGCTATGGCAAATCGTCGACAGAGTTTGTGCAATCGGCGTCAACCATCAGCAAGGCCATTGGCAGCCTGTCACAAAATGACTTGCCGCAGATGACCTATATCGTGAACACCACGGCCGCCGCCCTGAAAAGTAGTGCCGACGATGCCAGCACCTATATGGGGCAGATGTTTGCCCAGTTCTCCCGCCATGCGAAAGATGTCGGGCACCTGCAATTTGCCGAAGAGCTGGCAGGCAAGGCGGTGTTTATGTCGAAGACCTTCGGCACGTCCATGACCGACATTGCCGACCTGATGGAAGGTGCACGCGCTGCCGGGACAAACTTTGGTATCGGTATTGATGAACAGTTGGCGATCTTGGGGGAACTCCAGCGCTCATTGGGTTCAGAATCCAGCGGGGCGTTTGAAGCCTTTATCACCACGGCGGAAGCTGGCGGGAAGAAACTTGGGTTAAGTTTCGTTAATGCGTCGGGCAAATTGCTGTCTATGCCGGAAATGCTGGAGAAGCTACAGGCCAAATACGGCAAGAGCATTGAAGGGAACCTGAAAGCGCAGGCAGAGATTGATGAAGCCTTTGGGGATTCCGCCGTGGTCATTAAGCAGCTTTACGGCAATGTTGATGTGCTGCGCAAGAACATGACGGCACTGGGTGCCAATGATGGCATGAAGCGCACCAAAGAGATGGCCGAACGGATGGCGAACCCGTGGGAACGGCTGGAAGCGATTTGGCAGAATCTCCGGATTGTCATTGGTTCAACTTTACTGCCCGTGATTAAGCCCTTAATCGACAAACTCGCCAATGCCAGTCAATTACTGGTGCGCTGGCTGAAATTGTTTCCCAATATTGCCCGTTGGATAGGGTATATCGCCCTTGGTCTTCTGAGCTTTGCCGCCGCCGGGGCGGCCACCAATATCGTGATGGGGGTGTCTGCATTTATCTGGCTTGGCCTGAAGGGGATTTGGGCGGCGTGTACCCTTGTCATGAAATTGGGTACGGCGGCCGTGTGGCTCTATGACAAGGCCATCATTGCATGGCAAGCAACTTTGCGAATGCTGCGGGGTATTTTGATCGCTGTCCGTATGCAGGCCATATTGGCGGGAGTGTCATTCAGTTTCATGACGTGGCCTGTTCTGTTGATTATCGCGGCGATTGCCTTGCTGGCGATTGGCATTTATCTGCTTATCAAGCATTGGGATGCCATCAAAGCCGCCATCATGAATACCACGGCGTTTAAAGTCGTCGCGGCCTATGTGAAGTGGGTCGGCGGGATATTCAGTGCGGTCTGGGACTGGATCGCTGAGGGCTGGGATAACCTGTGTAACTGGTTCAGCAGTTTTTCACTGGCGGATACCTTTTCCGGCATGATTGACGGGTTGAGCAATATTTTCGGGGGCTTATGGGACTGGCTGAAAGGTTCGTTCAGTGATACCTACGACTGGATTGTCGATAAATTAAATTACATTCCGGGCATCAACATTGAAACCAACGCGATTGAAAAGACGGTTGCTGAGCCGATGGCACAAACCACTGTCCCCACGGTCACTGCGCCAATAAAACAGGCTGCCGTACCTAATATGGGCGTGGGGGAAAATACCCAGAAAATACTCACCCAACCCAAAGGCTTATTGCCCGGACAGCCGCAAGCCCTGATCCCGCCCGTCAAGGCAGTCAGACCGCCAGAAACCGAGGGGATACTGACAGGCGGTAAAAAGCAGGGGATCGGCAGGCAAGGCCTGATAAAAGAAGTGACCACGAATTCACAGACCCTCACGGATAACAGCCGCCGCTTTGAGAATGTGACCTTCAATGTGTCCAACGGCATGTCGCCGGATCAATTAACGGAATGGGAGCAGGTGGCTTATGGATAAGCCTAAATACATTGATTTATTAATAACTAATGGCAACTTCACGCTGAACTCAGGCAATGAACCCCGTTTTTGCCATAACCGCTTTTCTGTCGGACAGGATTGTGTTCATGCCATTATGGAAAGTGGCCTTGCGACCGGGCTTGTCGCCGAGCGCAGCCCGACCCTGCGCGCGGATATCCGCACCCAGATAGAAATTTTGGTTGAAGATGATGAAAGGATTATTCCGGGCACGGTCATCATTAACGAAGAGTCACCGACTAAATTGTGGATCACGGCTGAAACCTATGATTTTGGCCGCCTGAATGTGAGTGTGGGGCATGGACACTAAACCGTCGATTGATTACGAAAAGGTATTGCGTGACAGCGGAATGCCAACCACGGAAGCCGACATCAGTGCCGCCTTTGCCAAGGTTGTGGATGAAGCCGGGTTAGTGACCAATACCTCGCGCATGTCCCCGTTCTGGCGGCTGGTGAACACCCTCGTCACGCGCCCGGTGTTGTGGCTGAAAGAGGCATTAATCAACGTCACGTTGAAAAATATGTATCTGGCGACCGCATCAGGCGCATGGCTGGATATGTTTGCGTGGGGCGTCAACCTGAAACGCAAGGAAGCCACCGCGGCGCAGGGGGTGATCCGTTTCTATAAAGCAGCGGGTGCCTCGTCGGTGACGGTGCCTGCCGGAACGGTGATCCAGACCGAGCGCCTTAACGGGGAAATCTATCGTATCAGCACCATGGAAAGCGTAGTGATTGCCGAGGGGGTCACCAGTGCCTTGCTGCCTGTTTGGGCTGCATCGGCAGGCGGCGCATTCAACCTTGCGCCCGGCTATTTTCGCATTCTGCCCGTGGCGGTGTCTGGTATTGAACGGGTACAAAATGAAGAGGATTGGTTACTGACGCCCGGCTCGGATGCCGAGTCCGATGATGATTTACGTGACCGTTGCCGTAACCAGTATAACTTGGTGGGCAACTACCACACGGACGCCGTTTATCGCGGCATGATAGCCAGTCAGGTCGGGTTGAGTATCGACCGCATCTTCTTTTTGCATGATGCCCCTCGTGGCGCGGGCACAGCCAATGCGTATTTGTTGCTGGATTCTGGCGTAATCAGCCAGCCCTTTATTGACGCGGTGAACGATTACATCAGCAATCAGGGGCATCACGGGCACGGGGATGATATGCAGTGTCTGCCGATGCCGGAAACGCATCATGCACTGGCAGTGACAC